>NZ_JAGHZN010000031.1:0-69226 GCF_017746735.1 Roseofilum sp. Guam
CAAGAATAGAAAGAAATTCAGCCAATGCCAAATCACCGATCTTTCTACCCCAAAGTCGTTGCATTCCTTTCAGATTAAGAGTTTCAAAGTACAAAACATCAAACCGATTGGTTAACTCATGGGCCAATTTCCACTGCCAATCTCGTCTACGGTTAACAATCTTTTCATATTTGCGAGCCAGATCAAGTCTTGCCTTGTGCCAATGTCTAGATCTTTTTTTCTGGCTAGATAAAGCTAAGGACTTATATTTTTTAATCTTCTTAAAACCTGGCGGTCTCAAACCTTTTCCGTGGTTGGTGAGCAAAGCCGAACCCTGATGTTTGAAGAATAGATTATAAGCTTTATCTATGCGCTGGCAAATATCTTGAACCGCCTGAGAACCAACTAATTGCCAAAAAGGATTACGCTTTCTTAACTTAGCAGTATGTTTTTGCAGTTGGGCACAGTTTAAGTGTTTACCCCACAATCGGTAGGACCGTTTGTGAAGTGCTATACAATGATTATAGATGACCCCAGCAGCATTTATCTGTCGCTTCAGGTATCTATTTCGTTTATGTTTGTATAGCTTAAACTTTAGGGTTCTCATGAAAGCTGCCCTGGAAGGGCATTGCTCTAGACCCATCTTTTTGGTAATTGAACTGACATCTTCCTTACCAGTCGGGTTTTCGTCAGCCTAGATTAAGTTTGAACTAAGAGCAGCCCATGCTCTGATTTTACTCTCTCTAGGGATTGGGGGCAAGGGCGGGATGGGAGGATGGAGAGGGAATGGGGAAGATGGGGCAGAACCGTAATTATTAATTGTTAATTGCATGGATTTATCGATTCGTCAGGCTTATGAAACCTGGGGAGTAGAAGACTTTTACCAACAGCAGGGAGCAACCTATCGTAATCCCCATGAGGAGAGGATTGGGCAAGTTTTGGCTCAGGGGCTAGTAGATGTACCGAGAGGGAGTTTACCCGTTTTGGATTTGGCTTGTGGGAGTGGCGAAGTGACGTTGGCCTTGCGTCAGTTGGGATGGCAGGATATACAGGGCATTGATCCGTATACTCAGGAGGCTTATCTAGAGCGCACGGGACAGGTGGCCGAGGGTTATCGATTTGAAGACATTGAGCAGGGAGTGTTGTGGGGACGTGAATATGGGTTAATCGTGTGTAGTTTTGCGCTGCATTTGGTGGAGCGATCGCGCTTACCGGCCTTAGTATATCAGTTAAGCTGGATTGGCGATCGCCTGATGATTGTCACTCCCCATAAACGCCCGGAAATCTCCCCGAAATGGGGCTGGATATTAGTTCATGAGTTTTGCTTAGAACGGGTGCGATCGCGGCTCTATCTTTCTGGGAATAGACCCTTATAAATCAGTAGGTTAAATAAATTCTAAATAGGTTAAATAAAGTTTAAGGCGATAATAAAAATTGACTTACTTAAACCCTCATTATAGTCTATTATAGTTTTTATTCCTATAATAGAGGAAGAGTTTTTGAATAATAAAAAATATGGTGGTAAAAGTGTCAGAGATACCAACAGAGGTAGTGGCTCGCGCCGGTCTGAGAGCCACAAAAGTAAACCTTGATTCAACCTTAAAAGACCTCTCGTTATGGGAATGTTCTGTGGATGTTAGTCAACCGGGACGTGTCGTCGCACAAATCTTTAAAGAATATTCCCTTTTGCCTGGAGTAATTTTAACAGACAAAGGTGAATTTGCCGGAATGATTTCCCGAAGAAGATTTCTAGAGCAACTGAGTCGTCCCTATGGTTTAGAAGTTTTTATCCGGCGAGAAATTAGAGTTTTAAATCGATTAGCCAATCAAAAAGTTGGTCAACATCTTTTACCCAATCACCTGATTATGCCCGGTACAGAACCTATTGTAGAAGCAGCAGTTCGCTCTTTAGAACGTCCTCCAGAAAAACTCTATGAACCCTTAGTCATAAAGTGTTCAAGCCATTGCTATTGTTTGCTCGATGTTCATCAATTACTCCTAGCTCAATCCAGAATTCATGAACTAACCACGAAACTATTACGCGAAAATACTCAAGCCCATCTGATTCAAACCGAAAAATTAGCCAGTTTAGGGCAAATGGTAGCTGGATTAGCTCATGAAATCAGAAATCCAGTTAATACCCTATGGGGAAATGTAAAGTTCTTAAAAACCTATAGTGAGGATTTACTAGATTTAGTAGAAGCTTATAAGGAAGAATCTGGAGAAGATCCGGAACCCATTGAAGAGATCAAAGAAGATATTGACTTTGAGTATTTACAGAACGACTTACCCGAACTAATTGATAGTATGCAGGAGAGTGCAGAGCGCTTAAATGCCTTAGTCGGTGGAATGCGGAACTTTTCTCATATGGGTGAAAACCATCCCCAACTGGCGAATCTTCATGAATGTTTAGATAGTACCTTATTGATTTTACGGAATAAATTCAAATCTGGAATTCACTTGGTGAAAAGTTATGGAGAGTTACCCTTAGTTGAGTGTTATTCAGGGCAATTGAGCCAAGTCTTTATGAATTTACTCACCAATGCGATTGATGCTTTAAATGAACGGGAAAAATCCGATCAATGGAAACCAGAAATTACGATTACCACCCAATGGTTAATGGAATCCGATCAGTCAGAATGGGTTAAAATTGAGGTGGGAGATAATGGAACGGGGATACCTCCAGAGATTCAAGAGCGTATTTTTGAAACATTTTTTACAACCAAACCCGTGGGAAAAGGGACGGGATTAGGATTAGCCATTTCCCACCAGATTGTAACTGAAAAACATCAAGGATATCTGAAACTGCGATCGCAAATTGGAAGCGGTACAACCTTTGAAATTTGGTTACCTGTCTCCCTTTCCTCCTCCTCAGATTAAGTCCTGTCGAGGGAAGATAGGGTAATGCCTCGCATGGAATAGTCGAGTAGCTCAATGGGATGGAAAATCGAAACAGTCTTACCTTGCTGCTGTAAATGTTTTTTAATCTGTAAACTACAGCCTGGATTTGCAGAAGCAATTAAATTAGCTCCCGTATTGAGCAAATTATTCACTTTTTGATCGCCTAAACTTTCTGCCACCTCTGGCTGCAACATATTATAAACTCCTGCACTTCCACAACATAAGGCAGCATCTACAGGTTCTTTTAATTGAATGCCAGGAATTTGTTTGAGTAATTGGCGGGGTTGCACACTAATTTTTTGTCCATGCAATAGATGACAAGCATCCTGATAAACAACCTTCAACTCTTCTTCAGCTAGGGGAGATAAGGGTGCAGTTAAGCTCACCATGGCTAAAAATTCTTGAATATCTTTGACTTTACTGACAAATTGTTTTGCCCGATCTTGATAATTGGGATCGTCAGCTAAAATATGACCATATTCTTTTAGGGTATGTCCACATCCAGCGGCATTGATAATCACATAATCCAGATCGTAATTGGCAAAGGAATCAATCATTTGGCGTGCTAAATCTTGGGCGGGTTTGGTTTGCCCCTGATGTTCTGGGAGTGCCCCACAACAGCCTTGGGTTTTGGGAATCACAACTTCACACCCATTCCCAGTTAGAACGCGAATCGTTGCCGCATTCACTGGATTAAAAAACAGCCGTTGCACGCAGCCAAGAATGACTCCCACCCGATAGCGTTTTTTCCCTTGGGCAGGAATGACATCAGCAAAGGAATGGTGTAGGGAAGAGAGAGAAATCTGGGGTAAAATGGATTCCATTGCCGCCAATCTAGGCGATACTTTTTTCAGAAGATTGGTGCGCCGAATGAGAGATTGTAAGCCTGATTTTTGATAGAAATAGAGGGGATAAAGAAGGGGAATTAAGCGATTAGGATAGGGAAAAAGACTGAAGATTAAGGAGCGAATAATGCGATCGGGAATATTGCGATTAATGTTGCGTTCGACTTGGTGGCGGGTAGCGGAAATGAGTTTATCATATTGCACTCCTGAAGGACAGGTGCTAACACAGGCTAAACATCCTAAACAGGTGTCAAAATGTTGGGAGGTAGCGGGGGCTAAGGGCGCTTCACCTTGGTTAATCGCATCCATCAAATAAATGCGTCCTCTAGGAGAGTCCATTTCTTGTCCTAAAATGCGATAACTGGGGCAAGTGGAGAGACAAAATCCGCAATGAACGCAGGTATTAATTAGATCGGGATTGGGTGGATTTTGAGGATCAAATCCAGAGGACAAATGGGGGTTTTGAGATAAGAAATTACTACTTTTGGCGGGAGTCATGAAAAGAGGGAATAGGGAATAGAGAATAGGGAATTAGGGCACTACCTACCCTACTAATTGACTGGATCTGATTTTAATTATGCAAAAAAGGGTTAGCTTGGTGCAAGGTAAAAAACATGAGTTATGCTAATCGATACTATAGAAATGTAGTTTATCGAATGAAGCGATCGCCACTGAGTAAGTTATCGGGATCGAATTGATGCTTGATATTTTGCATAATTTTAAGTGCATTTCCTGTACATCCCCATACGTCTAGGGATTGTTTTAGGGATGAAGGGGCTTCTAAGACACTGAGAAAGCCGCCATGGGAGGTAAGATAAGATCGCAACTCCAACAGTTGTGTCGATCGAATTTGATTGCATCGTAGTATACCTAAGCCAGTACGAGCGTGAAGCACACATTGACTTTGCACTTGGGCAAGTTGTTCAATTTTTAGCAACAGGTTAACGACTTCGGTGGGACGAATACCGAGTTTACAGATAACCTTTTGGGGGTGGGTTTCCCAAATTTGATGTTGCCAGGTTGCCCATAGTTGGCTTTCTTCCTGCTGCTCGTAGATTTGGGCGCTCAATCCTAATGCTTGGCTAAGATCGAATACTCGTTTAGCTTGTTCTTGCACACTGAAGGATATACTTTGGAACCGAGCAATGAGCAGAATTTGGTCATTTTGGGGTCTTAAATCGAGGGCAGTGGGGGTTAAACTGGAATTCAGTAGGGTTTGGGTGGCTTGGGCGATCGCCTCTGGATTTCCTGAAAGCACCACAGTAGCTGAATGTTCGGGAATCGGATATAGGCGGAACGTGGCTTGAGAAAGTATCCCCAAACTGCCATAACTGCCGATGAACAGTTTCATCAAGTCATAACCGGCAACATTTTTGACGACTCTGCCCCCTGCTTTGGCAATCTCCCCATCACTGCGGATAAAGGAGAGTCCAATCAGGCGATCGCGCACGCCACCATACCGATGTCGCCAACTTCCGGTATCCGCTGTCGCAATGATACCGCCGATGGTGGCTTGGTTGGGGTAGGCTGGATCGAAGGCTAAAAACTGGTTGTGGGGCGCGAGAAATTCCTTCACCTGTGCCAAGGTTATCCCGGCTTCTACAGTAATCGTGAGGTCTCCGGCTGCATGTTCAATCACCTGATTGATGCGTTGAGTACTGATGATAAGATCTACTGGTTTACCGATGCCACCCCAATGAATTTTACTGCCTGCTCCCCAGGGTAAAACCTGCCATTGGTTTGCTTTGGAGAGTTTCATCACTTCACTCAGTTGCGCTTGAGTTTCTGGATATACCACAGAAGGAAGGGGAGATCCGGGTTGCCAAGCCTGTTGAAAACGCTGTTGTAGGGAAGGTTCGAGCTGTTCAAAGGGCAACAGGGGGCAGATATCGAGGAGGGAGGTGGGGGCGATCGCAGTCACAGGAGCAATAGATAAGGTGATTGATTTGAGTCTCTACGATCTATGATACTCCGCGATCGACCCACTGCTATCTCCATTACACTACAATCTTAAGCCACACCATACTTGGTATAGGGACGTTTGTATGGGGGATGTAAACCGAGAATAATATCTGAAGGGGGAATACCTTTATCCACCAACTCTTGTCCTAAGTCGGCTTCTGTCATATTGTTCTGAATCCAGATTTTCTCATCTTTAATATCGATATGAATATAGCAGGCATAAATCCGATTGAAGCCTTGCCAACCGAGATCCACCAGTTGATAATGATCCTGTTCGCGATCGCAAATCGCTTGCGATTCAATATCCGGCTCTTCGGGACTGACATGACTTTTGATAACTTCTTCGACAATTTGGCGATACTTTTCTAGTTTTTCCATTCGACACACTCTTCTAAATTAGGGTCATATGCGATCAGGCGGAGACAGTTTCCTTGCTCATCTTAGCGTACAAATTTTAGATATTCTTGAAAAATAGGATTGAGGGTAAATGAAAGTCGATCGCCCTGAACTGAATTTAATAGATAGCGCCTACTCAACGATTGTAAGCCATTGACAACTTCTAGAGAAGACAATGTTAAAGCATTTCTTAAATCATCTCTGGACATAGGCGCTTTTGCCCGACTCATCTCTAAACTGATGTCTTTTTCTACCTGAGATAGCCTCATCCACAAGCTATTCCACACTGATTTTATCTCTTCTGTCAATATCAAACTATCCTCAGCCATCAATTCATCCACATCACCGGATAAAACCTCTTTAATTAAACTAGAGATAGATTGGAAATAGAAAGGATTTCCTTGATATAGGTTGCTTAAGTCTAACAAATTATTTTCAGAGGATAATCCCTGATATTGCATGAATTCTAAAGCATCAGCATCTAACCCTCCTAGTTCTAAATATTGAATTGGGTATAATTCGGCATCCAAAGAAATCATTTCTGGCGATTTTTCTTGACTGATAAGGATGAAACAGCTTTGATGTGAAACCTCAGCAATCATTTTGAAGAAAGTTCTATACTCTGTATATTCGCGTTGATACTGTCCCGCAAATTGTCCAGGGATAAACAGAGTTTGGACATCATCAAAAATCAGCAAACATCGCCGCTTAGATAACAGATCAAAGACTTGGGTGATTTGTTCATCAAGCTCAAGACTCTTTTCAGTTTCTGGGTTGAAAGTCGCCAAAATATCATGCAGCAGATGACTTAGAGATTTGGGGAATTTCAAACTTTTCCAGATTACAGCCTCCCAGGAATCCAAATGTAAGTCAATAAATCGCCTAACCAGTATTGTTTTGCCAATACCACTTAATCCCAACACTGCCATGAGACGAGTAGTTTGATTGAAAATACACTCAGAAAGTTTTTCAAGTTCCTCGCTGCGTCCTTGAAAGTGAGTAATTTCTGGAGCTAATGCTAAATCTATAAAAGAATTCACACTAGCTTGACTTTTTGTAGAAGCATTTGTTTGATATTTTTCTGATGTCTCTGGACATAAATTAAAATGACTATGAATTCCTACCCCAACTAACTGAGACGAATTAATTGGGATATGCAATCTTTCAATCGTCGCCCGAAAATTGGATTTATTCACATCTTCTTCTAACCGTTCTGACAAAATTCGCCATAACTTATACCCCACATCTCTCACCCGACTCTCACTGCGATGACATTCTTGGGCAATTTCTTCATAACTTTTCCCTTGCCAAACCCCTTTCACTACAGCTTTCTGAATGTCATCTAAGTGTTTTCCCGTTTCGTCAAAGACGAGGCGATCGGCAAATTGTAACATTGCTGTAACAACCATAGAGTCAAGATAGAGTAAGGGTTTTCACCATTATAACTCAGTCCAATACAGCGTCTCACGATATTTCACGATTTTAAGTGAAATGTTTCTTTACAAAACACACGATCCAATAAAACATTTTAGCATTGCTGGCACTAATTTTATTTTCAATATTGGAAAGGAGCTAAATTACCAATACTGGAGTTCCGCAATTATGCTCATGCAAAATAACGTTCAAGATTTAATTGCAAATCTGGCCAACACCGTATCAACTGATGAAATCAAGCAGATAAAAGCCGTCGCAACTAAAGTCCGCAGTATGCACCAAGACAACGGTGAAAATAATGTTGCAGGGCATTGCTCTTACCACTATATCCAGTTTGCCCATGACTTAGAATCTGAAATGTTTTAATTAATGATTTAGCTTTGGCAAAACTTGATCTCGTCGCTAAATGTAGGGGCGATTCTCGAATTTACCCTACATTTAGCATTTGTTTTTTGAATTAATGAAAACTAAACAACATACCAAGAGAACATCGGAGAGTCAAAATGTTTTACGTGGATGGATATGAAAATTGTATCAAAACTGTTTTTCTTTTGGCTTGTAGTCACCAGCAACAGACCATTGACAGCCTTCAGAAATTAAAAAATCAATATATCTGTTTTTTGAATAAACATTTTTCAGAAACTCCTATCCCCACTCACGGCAACCTTGAGCAATTTTGTGTTGATATAGAGCGAATCAAAAAAATAGCGGTTAAACATCAAGGCAAGGGAAGCCGAAAACCAAAAATTGATTTGAATACACCTCTTGCATCAATGGAGGAAGCGTTAAGCCATGTTAAAAATGGTCAGATCCTATTAAATCAAGTGAATCCTTCTCTAGGCACAATATTTGATCTCGTGATTCATACTTTATTTTACTTGCGATCGCCGAATGCAAGAGGTGGTTCAACATCCGACGCACCTGGAACAATCTGGTGTGCGATCAAACGCCACTGGACAGATATGGATACTGCAGAGTGTTTAGTCCATGAACTGACTCATAATCTTGTAGTTTTAGATGAATTATGTTATCAGCACTATACTGACAGATCACAGTTAAGCAACAAAAAGAACTATGCAAAGTCCAGCATTTTAAAGATAGAACGTCCTTTTGATAACGCATTCCATAGTCTGGTAGTTGCCCATGAGATACTCCGTTATCGCCAAGAAGCTGGAGAACCAAGCAATCCTCATGTTCATCCACCTTCTGAGCAAATGCTTTCTGCGTCTTTAGAAACTGTTCAAAGTATCAAGTCTGTGGTTGATAATACTGACTTGGTTCAACCCAGATTTAGTGAAATTCTAGGAAAGGTGGAAACCTCTTTACATCAATTAGAAAAATCCTTCCAGACAGTTGTTGTTGTTTAGGGTACGAGATCGCCCCCCAATGGAGTCCCAATCGAGTTAAGCTAGAAATATGGTTGGGTTTAGTGGAGAAATCAATGACAACACTCATACGTCGTCCTCTGTTAGTTGGTGGCTTAGGATTAGGGGCACTTCTGTGGTTGTGGGCAAGTATCCAAAGTTCCGTGAGTGAATGGGGAGAATGGGTTACCCTGGGGGCGATCGCCTGGGGTGGGATTTGGTGGTGGCGACAAAATTCTGTCTCTGTTCCCGTGAAAACCCTTTCTTCACCAGTAAATAAGGAAACTCTAGAGCGAACATTTACCCAGGTTGAAGGGGCGATACTCCTTTGGAGTCGCTTCGCGAACGCCGAGTTGGCGACAGAAGAGATTGATATTTCCAGTTGGCAAAATCGCCTCAATGAACTCAAAGAAGAAATCAACCGCCAAACCCTGAAAATCGCGATTACCGGCGGTAAAAATGTGGGAAAAAGTAGCCTGTTTGAGCTACTATCCCAGGATTGGCAAATTATCGAAACACCTCCTCTATTTACGCCCAATCCGAGTGAAGAAATTCAAAGCCAGATTGAAGAACAACACCGCAACAGCGACGTTATTCTGTTGGTTATTTCCGGAGATTTAACCGATTCTGAATATCAAACCATACAACAGCTAAAAAATAACCATCATCACGTTATTTTAGTCTTGAATAAACAAGACCAATACTTACCCCAAGAACTGCCCAGTATTCTCCAACAAATCAACAGCCGCATTACCGGTAAACTAGAGAAAGAGGATTTAGTGGTAACTGCCGCTATCCCTCAACCCATCAAAGTCCGCAAACATCACCCCGATGGCACTGTAGACGAATGGATGGAAAATCCAGCGCCCCAAATTGAATCCCTGAAAAGCCGTCTCGCGCAAGTGTCGGATGCTTCCCATGTGCCCATTTTAGGGACGATTCAGCGCCAAGCAGAAGCCTTACAGAGCGAGATCCAAGCTGTCTGGAACCAAAAACGCCGCGATCGCGCTTTGCCGGCGATCGAGCAATATCAATGGATCGCTGCTACCACTGCCTTTGCTAACCCCATTCCCAGCCTCGATCTGTTGACAACGGGGGCAATTACCGGTCAACTGATTTTAGACTTAGCAAAAATCTATCAACCGAACCAGTCCTTTAGCCTGCAACAGGGGCAAAAAGTTGCCGGCATTGTTGGCGAACTGATCGTCAAACTGGGATTAGTCGAACTTTCCACCCAAACCATTACCGGCGTTCTCAAAACCAACGCCATCACCTATACAGCAGGCGGACTCGTACAAGGCATTAGCGCTGCCTATTTAACCCGCATTGCTGGATTAAGTTTAATTGAGTATTTCCAAACCCAAGACTTTAATCCAGAGCAGGGCTTAAATTTGGAGAAGCTGACCTCGATTATCAAAACCATCTTTGAACAAAATCAGCGCACAGCGTTTGTTCAATCCTTTGTTACTGCAGCCGTCAATAAATTGAAACTCGTGCAAATAAAATCCATTTAGATTTAATAGACTGCTTGCATCTTAAGCAACGCCATACTTGGTATAAGGACGTTTATATGGGGGATGTAAACCGAGAATAATATCTGAAGCAGGAACGCCTTTATCCACTAACTCTTGTCCTAAGTCGGCTTCTGTCATATTGTTCTGAATCCAGATTTTTCCGTCCTTAATATCGATATGAATATAGCAGGCATAAATACGATTGAAACCCTGCCAACCCAGATCCACCAGTTGATAATGATCCTGTTCGCGATCGCAAATCACTTGGGATTCAATATCCGGCTCTTCGGGACTGACATGACTTTTGATAACCTCTTCAACAATTTGGCGATACTTTTCTAGTTTTTCCATTCGACAACCTCTTTTCAATTAGGGTAATATAAAGAGAGTATAGCGTTTCTATAGTAAAGTAAATATACTTTAAATTCTTAGGATCCCTTATTTTAATAGAATGAAGCAATGAATTTAGAACTCTTTAATTTATCTGAATTAAATACAGTGCTGGATGAACTACCTCCTTTACATCGACTTGCATTTGCTGCTTCAATGTGTGAAAGAATGCTGCCAATTTATGATGTTTTTTGTCAACAAGAAAAATGGGGAAATCCTCAAGTTCTTAGAGAGGCATTAGATGAGGCTTGGCGTATCCTTCAAGCTCAAACACCAGATATCCCAAAAATCAACCAATTACAAAGACAAATGGATGAGATCGCTCCTGATGCGGATAATTGCCGATTTTCACGATTTATATTTGAAGCTCAAATGGCTTGTAGTGTGATTGATTTAATTTTGGAAATCAATCTGAATATTGATTCACAAAAAGTAGTAAAAATAGCTGAATATATTACAGATACTATAGATAGTTTTCTAACCTTAGAGAAAGATACAGACGATCCTGATTGGCCTGCAAAACCTTTGGAAGAACAACGTCAGTATATTGCCAATCATCGATTGGCAAAACAAGAAATCGCCAAACAGAAAGAAGATTTACAACGCTTAAAAGAAGCAAAAATTTTAGACACAGAAATCCTTGAATGGCTTCGTACTTCTTACAAAAATGAAGGTAAAACTATTATTGATTTATCCTGAAATAAAATTTCTCAGGAAATTTGATTACGCGATCCCCCTCCAATCAGGTTAAGCGAGAGATCTTGTTGGGTTTAGTGAAGAATATCGAGGCAACACTTATACGTCGTCCTCTGTTATCGGCGAATATCCAGAGCGAGGTGAGTGAATGGGGAGATGCGTGTTAAAATATCAGTAAATTTGGATTCAATCAGCAAAAATTAGTTTATGCCAGAACAATTAAAACTTCAATCGAGGTTCGTTTTGCCCCATAAAGGAGAGACTCTTGAAGAGCAGATAGATAAAAATCAAGCGACTCTTGCACTATTAAAACAGTGGATAGAAGAAGAACCTTCCCCAGAAGAAGTGCGCGATCGAGAACAATATTGGCAAACGGTAAAGGAAATCATCGATCGAGAGCGATCATCAGGCTTTAAGTTATATCATCAAGAATGATTGTCTTTTTAGATTCAGGCATTGTCGGATTAATTTCATCTCCGAGTTATTTAGGTGAAGCCCAAGAATGCAAACGGTGGTTGTATCAAATTTTGGCTAGAGGGGCTTATCTTGTTTATTCTGATATCTGTGATTATGAAGTGCGGCGAGGTTTATTATTAGTTGGTTTAACTGCATCTAGAAATGATGGTCTAAAGAATCTAGATCGGTTACCAGAAATTATCGATTTTCTACCGATTATCCAACCGGTACTTAAGGAAGCATCTAAATTATGGGCAGAAGCGAGAACGCAAGGGATGCCAAAACTGCCGATCTCAAAAATATTGATTGTGATATGATTATATGCGCTCAATAGAAACTCATTCAAGAAGAATATCCTGGTCAGTATGTTGTGATTGCGACAACGAATCGCAAACGTTTAGAGCGCTTTGCTGACGCTGAAATTTGGCAGGATATTCGTTTTTAAAATCGCCAATTATAGTAGTAAAAGAGGTAAAAACACGGTATGCTAACTCCATCCCAGTGAAACGAAACGGAGTCGAGCAACAAGAGTGTCTATTGAGGAGAAGCAAATTAACGTCGGTTCCCTAGAGTGGTTTTATCGCGAAGCGCAACCGATGCAAGCAACCGACAAACCCGCAGTTTTATTACTCCATGGGTTACTCTCCCAAAGCTATAGTTGGCGAGAAGTTCTGCCGTCTCTAGCCGAACAAGGATTTTGGGCGATCGCCCCAGACTGGATCGGTTCCGGACAATCAGCATTTCCGGAAAAACGGGACTTTGCCTATACTCCAGAAGCGTTTGCTAAAGCTTTGGGTGACCTCATGGATAGTCTAGAATTGGAGCAAGTTTCCCTCGTGCTGCAAGGCTACACCAGTGTTCCCGGACTCCTCTATGCTCTGCAAAATAGCGATCGCATCCATCGCCTCAGCTTAATCAACATTCCCCTGAGTCCCCAAGCTAAATTACCCTGGAAAATCCAGCAGTTTACCCTACCTCTAGCGGGAGAAATGATGACCCAAGATCCCCTCATTGTCGATCGCACCCTGGAAGGGGGATCGCCTTATCAAGTCGATGAAAAAGACCTCAATGTTTATCGTCGTCCCTTTTTAGAAGCTTCGGCGGCTGGACGCGCTCTGCTGGCAACGTTGCGAAATCTGAACCTGAAATCGAGTTTAGCCCAAATTAGCACCACTCTCCCCCAATGGTCAAAACCCCTACAAGTGATTTGGGGAGACAACGATCCCTGGTTGTCGTCATCGAGCGCAAAAGAAGCGATTTCTAGGGTATCACAAGCCGAATTTATTGCACTAGAAGAAGTTGGGCATTATGCTCAAGAAGACTGGCCAGAAAAAGTGTGCGAGGCTCTGATTCCGTTTCTACGACGACAAAGTGCATAGTTTTTGCTCACCCCCTACTGGACTGTTTCATCTAAAATAGTGCTTTGTTTGTAGTAAGCACGAAGAGTGCTTAAAAGCCTAGCTGGAGATTGCTCAATCCCTCACTACAAAACCAAGTCTAATGCACTATTTTAGATGAAACAATCCACTACGACTACTACGGCTACAGCGATCGCCTCCAACGAGACTTCAAGATTAGACTGCCACATTATTGCAGCTTCAGCCTAGAGCCACTTACTGCATAGATTTCGTCTTCTATTGTATGTTCGGTAACGTACAATGAGAGTAGATTCGCAAGCAGGCAGTCGAAAAATTGATGATTCTGGGATTCGATCCGGGTAAAGATAAATGTGGCATTGCGGTGATGGATGAAGATCGCCAGGTATTCGAGCATGAAGTGGTTGCTTCGGAGCAGGCGATCGCCACTTTAAAAGCTTGGTCTCAACAGTATGGGGTTTCCGTGTTAGTAATGGGAAATCAAACTACCTCGAAAGCTTGGGAAGCGAAACTGAAACCGGAGTTTGCCGAAACCGTGGAAATTATCAAGGTAGATGAGAGATATTCTACCTTAGAAGCTCGCGATCGCTACTGGCAAATGTATCCCCCCAAAGGCTTAACTCGTCTGGTTCCCCAAGGAATGCGCCAACCTCCCCGTCCCATCGATGATATTGTGGCAATTATCCTGATTGAACGCTATTTTGCTTCATTGTAATTTTTTTAGTGGTTATGGCGACTCAGAAAATGACTCAAGAACACATCAAATCTATGATTCTACAATTACCAGTAGAAGAAATTAATCAACTCATGAACGAAATCAGAAAATCTTTGGAAACTAAAGAATTCATGCAACTGGCTGAAACGGGTTTTCAAGAATGGAATGATCCAGAGGAAGATATTTATGAATCCTAAGATTCATGAAATCTGGTTAGTTGCTTTTCCTTAAGACTTCATTAATTAGAGCTGATAAAATAGCCACAGTAAATGAAGCTGTTTTTCAAAGAAAGTTGGGTAACTTATTACCTGAATTAGTTGAACCGGTTAATTTAGCTTTAAGAAAGTCGCTTGATTTATGATGCCATAACTACCCAAGGAGCTAGAAGAGAAATTTCTTAACGATTCCTTTCTTGTGTGCTTCTAATTGCGATCGTCTATAACTAACCATCATAAAAAAGAGAAAAATACGATATTATGACGCAAATTCTGATTATTGGCTGTGGTGTAATTGGGGCAACGATCGCCTATGAACTCTCCTCAATAGCGGGAGTGGAAATTACCGCGATCGATCGCACATCTGGAGTTCAAGGCTGTACGAGCGCTGCGTTGGGAGTGATGATGGGATGCATTAGCCAGAAAACCAAGGGTAGAGCCTGGCAAATGCGAGAAACCAGTATTCGCCGCTATGATACCTTAATCCCGGAACTCGAAACCCTCTGCCAGCAAACGATTCCCTATAACCGCCAAGGGATTTTGATGCTGTGCAGGGATGAACAAAAGTGGCAGCAAAAACAGAAATTAGCCGAGACTCGCCAATCTCAAGGATGGGATCTGCAACTTTGGAGTCGAGAAACTCTGCAAGAGCGTTGTCCTCATTTGGCAGTTGAGCAGTGTCTGGGAGCGGTATATTCTCCCCAAGATCGCCAGGTTCACCCCAAAATTTTAACGGAATGTTTGATTAAAGCCGCTCAAATGCGAGGGGTGCGGTTTGAGTTTGGCGAGGACGTAGTTAACTTAGTGGTAGGTAATTCTGGTTATCGCGTGCAAACTCAATCCCAGGAATGGCAAGCCGATCGAGTGATTATTGCTGCGGGTTTAGGCAGTCCATTCCTGGCTCAATATTTACAGACTCCTCTAGATATTCGCCCAGTTTTGGGTCAGGCGATCGCCTATGAAGGGGAAATTTTAGGCGATCCGGACTTTCAACCTGCCATTACCTCTGGTGATGTGCATGTCGTGCCGTCAGGAGTTGGTAGCTATTGGGTAGGCGCTACAGTGGAATTTCCCGATGAACAGGATGAGATGATTGCAGATAAGCAGTTGTTCAATGAAATGATTGAAGTAGCGATCGGCTTTTGTCCGGGTCTGCAACATTTAAATATGACCGAGAAATGGTCAGGTTTACGCCCTCGTCCCCACAACCAACCGGCTCCCATTATTAGTCAACTTCCCGGTCACGAACAGGTATGGCTTGCCACCGGCCATTACCGTAATGGGGTACTACTCGCTCCAGCAACTGCCCAGATTCTTATTCCATTGCTCCAATCTTAAGCAGTGAAGCTATAGCACGGAATAAGTGGCTTAGGACAGTTAGGTTATGGTTTGAGGCAATAGGCCCGAATAGCAATAGAAAGTGTCGTAACTCTCCCTTCCTCTGCTATATAATTAACCTCACCTCATCGTGCTTGCAGGTCGCTACACCTATAGTCAATTCAAATAACAGTGAGACATTTTTGTAGGGGCGAAAAATTTTTCGCCCCTACATATACCGTTATTGTAGACTCTCTTAGAGTGTCTGAGTGTTCATTGAATCAACTATAAATTACCTTTTTCATCTTGACCCCTGAAAAAATCAGTCTGCTATCGACTAAAGTAATCAAAAAATAGAGAAAACATAACTTCCAATTATATATAGACGGGTCTTGTCCGTTCTTTTGAGAATTCTGTCGAGTTTGGCCCGATTGGTTTCCAGGAAAAAGGGGTAAAAAGTAACCCATGCGGATTTCATATCAATACCGCAAACAAGCAGTTCTTAGGGAGTTATGTTCAGAAGCAGTGCGCCCCAGACCCGTCAAACGAACTCACCAATTCTTAGCTCTTTTAAGATGTTACTTTTTCCATCTTGACCCTCCTCCCCAAATCTAGCCAAAATTAATCAAATTCCAGAAAAACAGAAGACTTATGATGTATGCCAAAGCAAGTGAAATTGGCTCGGATAACCCTGTACAACTGAGACGAAAAAAGCGCGATTTACTGACGGGAAGGTCGCGCCAAGATCGTAATGCTGTTAGGGGCTTCGATGATATTGTCTCCCAGTTTTGGCAACTCTGGCAGGAAATGCACGACCCATTGTATCGCTGCTGTCTGAAGTTGATGAATTATAATTCTACGGATGCAGAAGATGCTTTGAGTCAGGCGATGCTGAAGGCTAGGGAAAAGGTGCTGAAGTATGTGGGGAAAATCCACAATTTGAAAGCTTGGCTGATGCAGGTAACTCGCAATTTATGTATCGATATTATTCGCAAACGCTCTGGGGAAGCGGCGGGTGTAGATAGTCTTGAATGGGTGGGAGAAACGGAGAATGGGGGCCCTACCAGTGCGGTGGATACCCCGGAAAAGGTTTTGGAGAACGAAGAGAAGGCGATGGTGATTCGGGAGGCGATCGCTTCTTTACCGGAACGGTTGCGCCATACGTTTATCTTGCATTTTTATCAACAGCTCTCCCATACAGAAATTGCTGAAGTACAAGGTATAACCTACGAGAATGTTTGCAAGCGGATATCTTTGGCGCGGAAAATCCTCAAAGAGAAGTTAAGTAGCTATTTTCTGGGGACGGATGGGGAGGTAAGTCAGAAGAACAGTAGGGCGATTAAAAGCACTAATACACAGACAAAATATACCTAAGTAGATTTCAGGACTACTGATTTGACTTTAGTGCGATCGCACCTTGATTCCCCTCTTGCAGGCTTTTCTCGGAAGTTCCCTGCGGTTGTTGGCAAAAGCTAGTACTACCTTGTTCGTAATGAAATTGACTAATTTGAGGCGATCGCTTTTCCTCAGCTAAAGAGGCGTTGATGTCAAAAGAAAATACATCAATGGCAACAAAAAACTCCGATTTGCTGAAGAGATATGAAGAGAGTTAAGACTAATTTTGCCAATGGGGTGCAGGTTTAAGCAAGCAGTTTAATACGTTAAAGTGTTGTCTAAAAAAATGGCTAATTATTTAGAACTTATTAATATCAAACCGCTATTGGCTGCTACATCTGGGCGACCTGAAATCGTAGTAGGAATAATTGATGGCCCTGTAGAAGGATCTCATGAAGATTTGCAAGCGGCTTCCCTACGCACGCTCCCCGCCGCATCAGAGGTGATTGGCCAAACGAAAGAGAGCATCGGCTGCGTGCATGGAACTTTTGTCGCAGGAATTATCTGTGCCCAACGGGGTTCTCAAGCTCCAGGGCTGTGCCCGGATTGTACGGTATTGGTGAAGCCCATCTTATGCGATACAGGCGATTTTGAGCAATGCCTCAAAGTTACGCCCGAGAATCTTGCCTGTGCCCTTAGGGAAATGATCGACGCTGGAGCTAAGATTATTAATCTTAGTTTGGGCCTACCCACCACGTCGCTCCAAGAGCAACGTTTTCTCCAAGAGGCGTTCGATTATGCCCTTCAAAAAGGAGTCTTAATCGTTGGAGCGGCTGGCAATCAAGGTCGAATTGGGCAAATGGCTCTGTTTGATCATCCTTGGACGATTCCAGTCGCTGCCTGCAATATGCAAGGAGACTGGCATTTCAAATCGAATAGCGACATATCGGTAGGGAAATCGGGACTTAGGGCACCAGGGGTGAATACGATCAGTACTTCTTCGAGTGGCGGATATATGCCAATGACTGGCACTAGCGCAGCCGCACCTTTTGTCAGTGGAACGGCGGCCTTGCTATGGTCTCTTTTTCCCCAGGCTACAGCAGAGGAAATCCGTCGAGCGATCCTCCGTCCTGATATCCGCCGAACCAGTATGATCCCGCCTTTATTGAATGCTGAGGCTAGCTGGAAAGCGCTATCAAGCAGGGCAAATGACTAAAAAGCTAAAAGCTTTACAGTCCCTATAAGTAGACGGTTCTCGGTTGTCAGAAAACCCTTGTCCTGAGTGAATTCTAGAATTCTTGTCAGAAATTGATCAATAGAATCGTCTTTAAAATGCACGACCAAATTATGTCATCAGAAATTTGGATATCGACTATGAGAAGAAAAATATGATCGAAAAACGAACTGGAATTCTGCTAAACAGCCATTTCACCAACAAGATGGCAGTCAATGGAGAACTGGGTTGGTTGCTTCGAGAATTCAATGCCTCGACAGGCTATACTTGGCGCTTTACACCAGACAATTCAGGTGTCTACGAGCTGGTTGAAGAAATCACTCTTCATCCTTCTACTGAAGCAACAGGGGTTCCTGGTATGATGATATGGAAATTCAAGGGAATAAAAGCTGGCAAAGGCTCCATTCTGCTCGAACTTTATCCACCCGCTGCTACCTCTGCAGTTGAAACCACAACTATTACCATCACACTTGAGTAAGTGCAGTCGTATCTCTTTTTAGGGCGATCGCATATCTTGTACCTTGGTTTAAGGTAACTTAAGTGTAAGCCTACAAAGGAGAGTAGCTTAATATACTCTCTCCATCGTTGGGTGTCTTCATATCATGTCGCACACCCAACTTTATCATTATCATTAAACAAGGCTGAAAAAAAGATAATTTGGAAAAAGTCTTGCAATTTTCAGGGGTTTGTGCTCAGATAGATAAACAACATTACTCAACCGCAATTATACAGCTACTGACTGAGGTTAAAATCGCTGGTAACACTGGCTGAAAATCAGACCCTAGTGTGATTTTTTAAGCGTTCGAGTGGCAAGGTTGAGGAGACACTGTTAAAACTAAAATCCGATCGTGCTTCAATTCGCTTTCGGTTCTATCGCTGGTCCTCTGGCGATCGCCTCCCAGGCAAAATGATATGGAAATAATGATTAGGTAGGTCGAGTTTGAAATCAGGTTGTTTAACGATTGTCGGGACGGGAATCCAATTTGTCAGTCAAGTAACCTTGGCGGCAAAGGCTTGGATCGAACAGGCTGATAAAGTCTTGTATGCTGTAGCCGATCCGGCAACGGCTGAATGGCTGCGATCGCTCAACGAAACTGCCGAAAGTCTTCCGTACAATACCAACAATCAATGGCGCAAACAAACCTATGGTGAAATGGTGGAGGTGATGCTCAATGCTGTTCGTCAAGGATTGGATGTGTGTGCAGTTTTCTACGGTCATCCTGGAGTTTTTGCTAATCCCACTCGTGAGGCGATTCGGCAGGCACGAGAGGAGGGATTCCGGGCACAAATGCTACCGGGAATATCGGCATCTGATTGTCTATTTGCCGATGTGGGAGTCGATCCGGGACAGTATGGATGTCAGAGTTTTGAAGCGACGGATTTTCTGCTTCGCGATCGCCGTTTTGACCCCAGGAGCGCGTTAATCTTGTGGCAAATTGGGTTGATTGGGAATTTTAGCTTTTTTGATGCTCAAGGAGTTTTTCCGGGTCTCAAGGTTTTGACAGAGGTGTTAGAAAAGCATTACGATCGCAACCATGAAGTCATTGTCTATGAAGCCGCTGTTTATTATCCGGTTTGTCAGCCAATTATTGAGCCGATGTCCTTATCTAAGTTACCAGAAGCCTTGGTGAGTGAGGTGTCCACTCTTTACGTTCCTCCGCAAGGACAAATTCCTTTCAATCGGGAAATGATGGCACGTTTGGGGATGGTGAATTAAGATGAACAATCGGCAGATTGAAGTCGGAGCAAAGGCGCGAGAACTGGCGAGAAAGGCAGAAAAGTATCGCTTGCAGAAATGCTATGACAAAGCGTTAATTGAGTTTAGTCAGGCGATAGACATAGAACCAGACTATGGTTGGGCGATCGCCCATCGCGGAGAAGTCTACAGACAGATGAAATGCTATGAGAAAGCGTTGGTTGATTTTAATCGAGCGATCGCCTTACAACCGAGTCGTCCTTGGGCGATCGCCCACCGAGGAGCAACTTATTTTAGCTTACAAGATCATCCCGCAGCCCTGGCGGATCTCGACCGGGCCATTGAGTTAGAAAAAAACTATGCTTGGGCGCTCATTTATCGAGCCAATTGTTATACGGCGATGAGAGAATATGAAACCGCTTTATCGGATCTCGACCGGGCGATCGCTATAGACAACCAGATTATACCGAGTTGGCAGGGAGAGCGGGGATTGTTATTAAGTTATATGTACAGATACGCAGAAGCGACAGAATACTGTAAATTAGGATTAGCGGAAAATCCTGATGACTATGTTGCTTGGTACACCCTAACTGTGACTAAATTCCGATGGAAAGGTGCAGCAGCAACAGAAATAGCCCTGACGCGGAAGGCGCTGGAAACGGCATTGGAGCAAGAGGGCAGAACGGGTGGAATTGTGTATCGTTTGGCAGGATTAGCAGCGTTAGAAGAAGATGAGGAACGAGCCTTAACCTTGCTTCGCGAAGCTGTTATGTTACAGGAAGAACCAAGACAATTACTGCGTCACGATCTGGCTTGGCAGGGATGGCGCGATCGACCTCAATTCGACAGTTAAGAAAAGCTGATTTGCAATTAACAAAACAAGAAGAAGACAACCATGAATGACAGCGTAGAATCTAAACCAAACAGACTCCAATTAATGGCTGAAAATTGTCAGGAGTATGAAAATCGGGGAGAAAGCGAGCGTGCTTTGGTGCTCATTGATATCATCCTCGGCATAATAAAGGAAGCTGAAAAGAAAGCTAAAGCTAGAGAGGAAAAAACAACAATAAGCCAGGAGTTTTGTTCCTGGAGTTATGCTCATAAAGGTGCCATTGAAAATCAACAAATGGAAAAAGTAGTTAATATGGCAGTAGACATATACTATCGTGGATATCAAGATGAGGCTAAGGCAATTTTAGGTGCAGCGATAAACAAGTTTGAAAAGACTATTTTTGATTGGTTTAAAGACGCACTAAAAGATAGAGGAAAGAAGAAGTATAAGTGGGCTTACAGTCATCTAGGAGAAGCCTATCGGCAGCAAGCTATACGCTATGGTTACTTGGGATTGTTTGAACGCAATTCTGATAAAGATTTTGGCAAATGTGATGAGTATTATGAGGGGCAAAAACAAGCTCTAACGAACGCGAAAGAAAATTTTGAAGAAGGGATGAGAAGAGATGGATACTGGGATTTAGCACACTTAGGTGCTACATATTATTATTTAGCGATCTATAGATTTGCAACCTTGGATGATTTATGGAAGCATTTTGAGCAGGCACTTGAGAAAGCAATTGCTCAAGAAATCGTGGGTAAAGACGACTTAGGCGAGGCGGAAAAAAAACTAAACCGTGCTGTAAGGGTAGCTAGGAAAGTAGGGCTTACCTATCCCTGGGCGAATGTTTACTTAGCCTCGACCTATGGAATCCAGGCGAAAATTCTTGAAATAGAGGCCAAACATGAGAAAAATTTTCAGAAACAAAAACAGTATATTCGGGATGCAGAGAAGAAGTGGCACGCTGCATTTTCTACGCTCATTTTGGCCTTAGAAGAAGATAGCAAGATAGTTGCGCCTTACAAAAATGTAGTCATACTCCATGAACGGGCAATGAGCCTAAGCAAAACTAAATTAGAAATCATGAAAAAACAACTATACAAGGAGCTTAGCAAAGAGCCACGGGATGAAACAAAAATAGCTCTCCTCAAGCAAGGAATGGGAGAGGAATACCGACGTCTAGGAGAGATAACAGAAACGACAGGGAAAACGGTTCGAGAGGCATTTCTAAAGCATCCCAAAGATCCAGAGTTCCATCATTATTATTTAGCAATAGCCCGATTGAAGCACTATCAGCTTACCCTGAAAAATCAGTACGATTTCCTAGAGCCTGAGGAAGGAGATGAAAGCAATGACAGCTTTAAGGACAACTTTGAGGAGCATTTAAGTGCCTTGAAAGGATACTTCAAAAATAGTCATGCCAATAGTATCAATCATCCGATTCGTCTACAGGAATTAAATGAAGATTATCTTCGTGCAAGCTTGTATCTCAATCAAATTTTTCTCAAATACAAGATCGAGCAACCAGCAGACAAAAGCAGCTTGAAGGAAGATATAGATCGAGCAAAAGACTATTTGCGAACCGCATTTTTCCGCAGTCCCAAGCTATTGATTAAATCCTATCTTGATTCAACTTATAGTTTGTACAAGGATTTGCAAAAAGAATGCGAAGCCAACAATCAATAAGCTGAAAGGAGCAAAAAGCACATGAGTCAATTTCTAGAGTTTTTAATCAATTTAGCTGTAGAACCAAGCCAACAGCAAGCTTTTGAGTTAACTCCCAGTACAGTGATGGCAGAAGCGGGGTTATCTCCATCGCAACGAGCTGCGATTGAAAGCAAGACAAAAAGCAGGATTACTGAAATTATCCCCAGGGAAGATTTTCAAGTAGCGTTGGCAACTGTTGTTCCGGAGGAAGATCCTATACCCGATCCCGATCCACCTCCCGATCCCGATCCACCTTCCGATTCCTCTAAGAGGAACAACAATTAAATAGATAGGCACAAGTAAAAACACTTAAAACCCTGGCTTCTTTAAGAAACTGGGGTTTTGTAACTCAATAATTTTCCTTCGATCGTGAGCGAACTATTCGGCTATAAAATTAGAACCAAACTGCACGAGAGCAATAACTCATTAGTTTATCGCGCTTCCAGTCTAGACAACAAGCAACCTGTCATTCTTAAGGTACTCAAACAAACCCATCCGCCCCCTCGAAAAATTGCTGGGTTCAGACAGGAATATGAAATAACTCGCAGCTTGAATATTCCAGAAATAGTACAAGCCTACAGTTTAGAGAATGACCAACATCAATGGTTAATGGTGCTGGAAGATTTTGGTGGACAATCCCTCGATACACTAATTCAACACCACCAACTCGATCTGGGTCAATTTTTCTCTCTGGCCATTGAGATCGTTGAGATTTTAGCATCGGTTCATCAACAACATATTATTCATAAAGATGTTAACCCCTCCAATATTATTGTTAACCCCTCTACGGGCACGGTCAAATTAATCGATTTTGGCATCTCGACAAACTTGGCAGTGGAAAATTCGATATTTTGCCATCCCAACCTCTTAGAAGGAACCCTAGCTTATATTTCCCCAGAACAAACGGGGCGGATGAACCGGAGCATTGACTATCGGACGGACTTTTACTCCCTGGGGGTGACATTCTACCAATTACTGACTTCCCAACTACCTTTTCCCACCGACGATGCGATGGAATTGGTGCATTGCCACATCGCCAAGCCACCCCCAGCGCCTCACGAGTGCAATCCAGATATTCCGCCAGCACTTTCGGCGATCGCTCTCAAATTAATGTCTAAAAATGCCGAGGATCGTTACCAATCGACATACGGAATCAAAGCCGATCTAGAACAATGTCAGCAACAGTGGCAGACTAAAGGACAGATTGACTCTTTTCCTCTTGGCAAAGACGATATTTCCGAGCAATTTCAAATTCCCCAGAAACTCTACGGACGAGAAAAAGAAATTGCTCGTTTAGTGGAAATCGTTAAAAGAGCAGGTCAGAGAAAAAGCGAAATGATACTGGTGTCCGGATATTCTGGTATTGGCAAATCTGCTCTCATCCAAGAAGTGTACAAACCCCTCACCCAACAGCGGGGCTATTTTATCTCGGGTAAATTCGACCAATTGCAGCGCAATATTCCCTACAATTCCGTCATCCAAGCCTTTCGCAGCTTGCTGCGACAATTGCTGACAGAAGGCGAAAAGGCGATCGCGCTTTGGCGAGAAAAATTGCTAGCCGCTTTAGGAATAAATGGCAGAGTTATCATTGAAGTTATTCCCGAATTAGAACTAATTATTGGCAAGCAACCGGAAGCCCCTCCCCTGGAAGCAGCAGCAACGCAAAATCGCTTCAACTTAGTATTTTTATCCTTTATTAAAGTCTTCACCCAACCTGAACACCCCCTCGTCATTTTTTTAGACGATTTACAATGGGCAGATGGGGCATCGCTAAAGTTGCTCAAACTGCTAATGACAGATGACAATAGCAATGATTTATGCTTAATCGGAGCCTATCGAGACAATGAAGTGAGTGCATCCCATCCGTTGATGCTGACCTTAAAAGAAATCGAAAAAAGCGATGCCAAAATCAATCGCATCCAGCTTTCTGCTCTCAACCTATCTGAGGTTAACCGTTTAACTGCTCATACGCTCCATGTCGTACTCCCAACATCCAAACCCCTAGCAAAAGTTTTACATGCAAAAACTAGTGGTAATCCTTTTTTCCTGAAACAGTTTTTACAAGCTTTAAAGGAGGAAGGATTGCTAATGTTTGACAGAATTCGCGGTTGTTGGCAATGGGATTTAGAGCAAATTCAAGTCCAACAGATTGCTGAGAGCGCAGTAGACTTGATAGCAGCCAAAGCACGGAAGCTAGCACCGAAAACCCAAGAAGTGCTATCGTTAGCTGCCTGTATTGGCAACCAATTCGATTTGAAAATCCTCGCGATCATATCTGAAGAATCACCGCGAGTCACTGCGATCGACTTAGAAGAGGCAATCGCTGAGGGTCTGATCTTACCACAAAAGAAGACTTACAAACTTTTAGAACTAGATATAGAGGGACTCTCGGAAGAGTTGACAGCGGAATATAAATTTGCCCACGATAAAATCCAGCAAGCGGTTTATTCATTTATTCCAGAAGCAGATCGACAAGCAGTACATTTACGAATTGGACAGTTGTTGCTACAGTATATCCCTTTAGCAGAGCAAGAGCGAAAGCTATTTGATATTGTGAATCAGTTAAATTTAGGTCTGGATTTGATTGAAGATTCAGAAAATAAATATGAGTTAGCACGATTAAATTTGAAGTCTGGGAAGAAAGCAAAATTATCTGCCGCATATCAAGCTGCATTAAAGTATTTGAAGATTGGCATAAAGCTATTAGTAGAAGATAGTTGGGTGAGCGAGTATGAGTTAACATTAGAACTATATATAGAAGCGTCAGAAACTGCTTTCTTAAGTACGGATTTTGACCAGATGGAGCAATATAGTCAAGTAGTATCGAACCGTGCTACAAGAAAAATTGAAAAATCTAGAATTTATGAAGTCAAAATATTAGCTTATTCTGCTCAACGCAAACTACTGAAAGCAATAAAAGTTGGTCTAGAATTCTTGAATTTGTTAGGCTTGAATTTTCCAGTAAGTCCAACAGAAGAAGATGTTCTGGTAGCAATGCAGCAAACAAAATCCATTTTAGAAGAACGAAAAATTGATGATTTAATCAATCTGCCTGCGATGAAAGACCCACAAAAGCTAATAGCTATGCAAATGATGAATAAATTACTTATGCCTGCTGCTGTGGGAATGTATTCACTAATTCCTTTGCTAGTAAGTCAACAAATTAACCTCTTGATCCAATATGGTAATACAGAGGATGCTATTGGCACTTATACAATGTATGCATATCTCCTTTGTGGAACTAATGATATTGAGAGAGGTTATCAATTTGGACAACTTGCTTTACAGATATTAGGACAGTTTTGTGCCCAAGAAATTAAGTCAAGAACCTTAATGGTAAATAATTTTGCTGTAGTTCATTGGAAGCAGCATATTAAAAATACTCTATCATCTTTTATAGAGGGATATAAAAGTGGATTAGAAACTGGGGATTTGGAATTTGCAGCTAACAATGCAAGTACTTACTGCATTGTTTTGTACCTCACTAGCAAAAATTTAGCAGAGGTACAACAGGAGATAGAAATTTATGGTGCAGTTGTAACTAAACTCAAACAAGAAGCAATACTAGACTGGCTCAAAACTTATTGGCAGGCAATTTTACTCTTGCAGCAAAGCAAAATAGATAATCCGTTCTGCTTAAGTGGCGAAATATATAAGGAGGAAGAAATGCTGCTACTTCATATTCAAGTTAATGATAAAGGTGGTTTATTTAATCTATATTTTAATAAAATAATCCTTTCTTATATTTTTCAATATTATGAGCGAGCAGTTAAATATTTTGATTTAGCTAAGGAGGGCTTCGAGACACAAAGAGCATCAGTGTATATGCCAATATATTATTTTTATAAATCCCTAAGTAAACTAGCTATCTTTTCAAAATCTTCAGAATCAACCCAAGAAAGTATTCTGGAAGAAGTCGCAGCTAACCAAGAACTAATGGAAAACTGGGCTGGACATTGTGCGGCTAATTGTCTGCACAAATTTTACTTAGTAGAAGCCGAACGTGCCCGGATTTTAGGACAAGATAGTAATGCTAGAGAATACTACGATCGCGCGATAGCTGGCGCTCAAGAAAATGAATATCTCAATGAAGAAGCCATTGCTTGCGAATTAGCGGGAATGTTTTATCTAGCTAGAGGTCAAGACAGAGTAGCCAGCTATTACTTAAATGATGCTCATTATGCCTATCTCAGGTGGGGAGCGAATGCTAAAGTTAGAGACTTAGAAACCCGATATCCGCAGTTTTTTGCTGCCAAACCTGGAGCCATAACCGATCGCAAATTATCAACAACCCTATCCACGGCTGGAGGTTCTAACGAAACCTTAGATTTAACCAGTATATTGAAAGCTTCGCAAACTATTTCCAGCGAAATTGTCCTCGAAGAACTACTCAGTAAGTTAATCGAGACGGTTATTGAGAACGCTGGCGCACAAAGAGGGTTTTTGATTTTACCAACTCTAATGAATGCAGAAGACAATGAAGACATTCAGTGGCGCATTGAAGCAGAATCTGATACCACCTCTGGAGAGACCAAAATTGCTCGTAGCGTTCCTGTAGATGCTTTCGATCCTCAACAGCAGATACCTTTACTCTCAACTGCTATCGTTAATTACGTCATCAAGATCCGAGAAAATGTCGTCTTAAACAATGCCACCGAGGAAGGAGGATTTACTCGCGACTCTTATATTATTGCCACTCAACCCAAATCTATTCTCTGCACTCCTCTCATCAATCAAAACAAACTCATTGCTATTCTGTATCTAGAAAACAATCTAACCGTCGGTTCGTTTACCAACGATCGCCTGGAAACCTTAAAAATCCTCTCCTCCCAAGCCGCGATTTCCATTGAGAATGCTCGCCTCTACGCTCAATTAGAAGACTACAGCGAAAGTCTCGAACAAAAAGTAGAAGAACGCACCCAAGAACTGTCTCAAACTGTAGAAGTTCTGAAATTAACTCAGGCGGAACTAAAAATCGAAAACGAGTTACTGAAAAGTGGAGAAGAACCCTCAACCTTTGACTATCAAGTCGGTGGAAGCCTGCCAATAGATGCTCCAACTTACGTCGTCCGTTCTGCCGACAGACAACTCTACAAAGCTTTAATCAAAGGAGAATTCTGCACGATCCTTAATTCTCGGCAAATGGGAAAGTCTAGCTTGCGCGTGCAAATGGTGAAACAGTTGAAAAATACAGGTACTAACTGCGTGGCGATCGATCTGACTGGAATTAGCGATCGCCAAGTCCGTCCGGAACACTGGTATGCTGGTTTAGCCTATTTATTAGTCAAAGCATTTCGTCTATCAGATACCGTTAATCTTCGCAGTTGGTGGCGCGATCGCGACCTCTTATCCTCCAGCCAACGTTTTTCTGAATTTATCGAAACGGTCTTACTCCCCAACATTTCGGGAAAAATTGCCATCTTCATCGACGAAATAGATACCGTCCTCAACCTGGATTTCGATACCGATCCCTTATTCAAAATCCTCCGTTACTGCTATAATCAAAGAGCTGAAATTCCCGATTATAATCGCCTCACTTTCATCTTACTCGGTGCCGCCTCTCCTTATCAACTCATTCAATCCAAAAGCAGCACCCCATTTAACATCGGTCAAAAAATTGAACTCGCCTATTTTAGAAAGCACGAAGTTCAACCCTTACTCTATGGGTTAAGCAAACGGGTGACCAACCCCCAAACCCTACTGACAGAAATCTTAGCTTGGACGGGAGGTCAACCCTTCCTCACCCAAAAACTCTGTCGGCTAATCCGCAACGATTCTTCCACTCTTCCAAGCAACCGCGAAGGAGAATGGGTAGAAGAATTAGTGCGATCGCACATTCTCACCGACTGGGAAACTCAAGACGAACCCCAACATTTAAGAACTATTCGCGATTACCTCCTCCAAGATAAACAGAAAGCGGTTAGACTACTCGAAATTTATGGGCAAATCTTAGAGAAAACAGAGGCGATCGCTATTGATAATGTCGAACAAGCAGACTTGCTCATGTCTGGGTTAGTCATCAACAAAAGGGGTGTTCTCCAAGTTGGCAACCGCATTTACGAATCAATTTTTGATCGAGCTTGGATAGCCAAAACCTTGCATCGACTAAAACTTTAAGTCTCGAAAATAGTCAGTATATAACTGACAACTAGAACACACAACAGAACCTTGCAAATTCACCAATCCCAAACAGTGCAACTTAAACGCTAATTGCTGCTCTAACTCTATGGGTTGGTTTGCCTTCAATACCTCTTTATAAGCCACGGCGAGATCGGGATCGGCTTTCAGGCTAGCCAGATGTTGGTGCAGGTGATTGTGATAGATACCAGTATCGGTTGCTGCCGTTTTCATCAATTCTTCCCAAGTGACGGTCTGTTGAGCAAGATGATAAAATCCCAGTCGCACGAGATAGGGATGACCTGCAACTAATTCCATAAATTGCTCTATCTGTTGCACTGAGAGGTCGAGTTGGTGGCGCTCCGCTAATTCTTCAACCTGAAACGACGTAAACAACGGCAACTTATGCACAAAACCAACATTGAACGGCGAGTGATTCGTCTTCAAAGCGAGATACTCTTCGGTAGAGTAAACCAGGATTAAACGTAAGTTTTTCCAGAGTTCACTTTCGCTATCTCCAAAACTCGCTTTTTCGTGCCAATAACGCAGCATGGCAAAAAATTCAGCGGCAATGATTGGATATAAAAATAGCTCCTCAACCCGATCTAAAGCAATGACTAAAGGCGAATTGTGGTGAGCTTGTAAATAATCTTCAAGATAGATGGTACAATTACTTTTGCTCCCCAAAAAATCGTCCCAGTAATCGTCGAGATTGGATGTCCACTTCAGTGGGCGCGAGAGCATCAGGCAAAACGAGCGTAAGAAAGAATCTAGGTCTGTTAAACACGCCCGATCGACTTGCTGCAAGTTTAGAGAAACGGTGCGGTAGCCTAACTGCCGAGCATGAGCTAATACTCTCACCATCAGGGAGGTTTTTCCCATGCGTTTGGGTGATTTGAGTCGGATCAGGCTTCCCGGTGTTGCGATAGCTGTGCAGGTCAATTCTTCAATCGGGGTACGCTGGATGTAAAACGGAGACTCGAGGGGAACGGGACCATCGGGGGATTCTAGGGGGTATTCCCGCATCAGAGGAGTCGCTTGTGCGATGAGTTCTCGTTCGAGGACGCTCAGGGGGCGCGGTTCTAGAATGGCACGGAAGGTCTTTTTAGTCAGGGTCTCGTTAAACAGGTCTGAAAGCAACGACCACAACTTGGATGCGATATTCTTGAGGTGATCTTGTGTAAATCCAGATTGTTTGGCTATTTGAGCAAAGGAATATCCCTCCCAGGATTGATAAAGCACTATTTTTTGTACGGGTCTTAATTGTTTGTGGTATTTAGCGCCTATCAATACCCATAGCTCATCAATAGTCATAAAAGGCGAGAGTTATCTGTTTTTAAGGAGTTAGCGCCTATCTTATACCAATTTTGTAGACAAGATGCAAGACAGGGTAGCTGGAGGTTTTCAAGGATTCAGTGATTCAGAACGAAAGTAGGGATTCGAGAATATTGGATTGTGAATGTGCAACAGGGGAAAATGTTTGGGTTGACGATCGCCCCCGATTGCAATTCTCGACCCCTTTAAAAGTATTAAGACTTTCCTAATTTATCCTTAGAAATACCCATCCAAGTTTTAGAGCGATCGCGCCAACAAAACCAGTCAGCCACTCTTGCTGGGTTAATGGAACCATTCACAACTTACAAATTATTGTCCTAAGTCAGTGGTTTCCGGTGCAGTTGTCTCTGGATTCATCACCTGTGCTAACAGCGCTTCATCAACTTGTGCTTTCAATTCTGCATTCGTCGGTAAATTACGGGTAATATCATTAAAGCGTGTAGGGGTAAAGCCATATTTGTCATTAATCTCTTTAGCTCGAGTACAGAAATTAACCACCACTTCCGTCACTTCAGAAGATAAACCGGCAAGACTCTGGGGATCGGTGCAAATAATAATCGGCGCTACACCGCTATCCACTAAGGTTTGTACTTGGCCGAGAGCAACTTGGCGAATGGGTTCAAGTTCTAGGATGACCCTGGCATAATTTTGTACTTCTTCTGGCGTGAGAATTACGGGATCAACCGGAGAAGGAGAGGAGGCAACCTCCTCTGGAGAAGAACCACAAGCGGTAATGGCGATCGCTAAAGTGGCGATCGCGGCGATCGCGCCCCAATTCCAGATTCTTTGTCTTAAGTTCACCATAGGACTGTCTTTCAATGAGAGAAACCTAGCTACTATAACCGTTGAGAGGATAGGGAGATAGGGGAATCTTACAAGGGTATGATTCATAATTTAGGCTCGATGATCCTCCACCTCAATTCCCCATTCCCGATTCCCTATTCCCCATTCCCTAACACCTAGCGCTCTATGCCAACATATCCACCAAAACTTGGCGCACCCGCTCCAACTCTTCTGGAATAATTTGATGAGCCATATCGAACTCTTCATAGGTTACTGCAATTCCTTGTTTTTGTAACTCATCTCTGGCTTGTTTTCCTTTCTCCAGGGGAACCATCGGATCGAAACGACCATGAAAGAGAAACACTGGAGGCTCATAGGAATATTCTACTTCTGAATGCAAATAACCACTCAAGCCAATTAACCCTGCAAACGGCAGGGTTAATCCCACATGGAGCGCCATTGCTCCCCCTTGAGAAAATCCAGCTAAAACTATTTTTTCTAAGGGGACTCCAGTTTGTTGAGATAACCCTTCTAAAAATGCTTTAAGTTTTTCATAGGAGACTTGAATTCTTTGAGAATCGCTAAACATTTTTTCAGGATTATTGAAGTCTAAACCATACCACATTAACCCTCCTGGAACTTCGGGATGGGCAAAGGGAGCATTGGGAAAGATAAACTGATATTCCGGTAAATTCAGAGTTTCAGCTAGGGGGTATAAATCGGGTGCATTTGCCCCCCAACCATGGAGAAAAATCACTAAACCCTGGGGAGGTTGGCTAGAAGAAGCAAATTCAAGATAATCGAGAGACATAGGGGATGGGTAATTGGTAATAGAAATTAGTTTAACTCGTTTGGGTTCAAGAGGATATCATCGGCGATCGCGTCTTGGATGCGATCGCTCTCTCCTCGCAATAATAAACAATCATCTGCTTCTAATTGCATGGCTGAATCCACTGGATTATAAAGTTTTCCATGGCGACGTACCGCTTGAATGACCACCTGATATTTTTGCCAAATGTCACGGGGTGTGAGCATAATCAGCGGGGATAGCTCAGAAAGGGTTAACCAATGACTGATTCCCTCGGCAAGGGCGCTACGTCCCTCAACTAAATCTCGAAAAGCTAAGATTTCTTCTGGTTTTCCGACGACTAATAATTGGTCACCGGAACGCAAGGTCATTTTATTTTTCGGATAATAGACCCGATCGTCACCTTGCTGAATAGCCATCACTGTCACTCCGGTTAAATGACGGATATCGGTTTCACTTAAGGTCATCCAATCTAAGGATGACGTTTCTGAAAGTTTTACCCATTCATGGTGCAAAGATTCAGTGGCATCATCCAGCCATTTCTGTTGCAGACCCACCAAATTTTCTGGACGGACGCTGCGATAATGGTCGCGATGAATTGCTTGAATGACTGATTGAATCGCCCATTGAGATTCACCTAATGTGGACAGTAAATGGGCCCCCATTTCTAAGGCAGCTTCAAACTCCGGTTGTACGACTTCTTGGGCCCCTAGTTGGGTGAGGACATCAATTTCACTATTATTATGGGATCGGGCAACCACATCCAATTCTGGTGCAAATTCTAGGGCATGTTTGAGCAAGAGTCTGGTCGTGCCGGGATCGGGGAGGGTAATGGCCAAGGCTTTGGCCGTTTCTAAATGAGCTTTGCCTAAGACCAATTCGGAGTCGGCATCACCAAAAATATAGGGAATATTTTGATGTCTTAATCGTTGAATTGCAGCTTCACTATTGTCAATAACTAAGAGAGGATGTCCTTGATTATGCAAAATTCTAATTAGGGCTTGTCCGACTCGCCCATAGCCAGCGATGACAACATGATTTGTAATTGTTTCTGGTAAGGATAGCGCTTTGATTTCTTGTTGACGTAGGAGTTGGTTGAGTCCAGGGATTTTATCCATAAATTGGGCTAACCGGGGGGCAAAGCGGATGCTAATAGGAGTGAGGATTAGAGTAATGGCAGTTGTGCCTAAGATCAGGAGATATTTTTCCTCGGTTAACAGACCCAGATCGAATCCTTCTAAGGCGAGGACAAAGGAAAATTCACCGATTTGGTTTAAGCCCAAAGCGGCGATCGCGGCGGTTTTTAAGGAGTAGCCAAATTTGAGGACAATGGGGAAAATAATTAGGGCTTTACCGAACATCACCATCAGCACTAATCCTAAAATAATGCCGAAGTTATCGAGCAAAATTTGCGGATCGATTAACATGCCAATAGAGGCAAAAAAGAGGCTGGCAAATGTATCGCGTAAGGGGAGAACTTTAGCGAGGGCTTGATCGGCATAATCAATTTCGGCCATCATTAAGCCAGCCACAAAGGCTCCCATTTCAATGGATAATCCCAGATGGGCAGTAACCAGGGCAACACTTAAGCACAGCGCAATGGTGGTTAAGAGGAAGAGTTCGCTGCTTTCGGTGCGGGCGATGCTTTTGATCAGGGGAGGAACAACCCATCGTCCCAAGGCGATCGCCAACCCTAAAAAGATGGATACTTTGAGTAAGGCTGCTCCTAATGTGGGCCAGACGTGTTCGGGGGAATCTAATGCGGGTAAAATGGCTAACATTAACCCCAGGGCTAAATCCTGGGCAATTAAAATCGCCAGCATCACCTGCCCATGAAGGGTATTGACTTCTCCACGCTCCGTGAGGGTTTTCAGAACTACGGCGGTGGATGAGAGTGATAAAATTGACCCTAAGAAAATCCCCTGCGTCCAACCACTGACCCAACCGAGGACAGTGGAGGCGATCGCCACTAAACTTAAGGTTAAGCCAATTTGCAATAAACTCCCTTGAATAGCAATTTCTTTCACCCGCTTTAATTCTGCCAGGGAAAATTCTACCCCCAACGCAAATAATAAAAATGCAACCCCGATCTCTGCTAAGGGTTTAATCTGTTCCGTTTCTGCCAGCAATTGCAAGCCAAAAGGCCCCACTACAAACCCACTCACCAGATATCCTAACAGTACCGGTTGTCGTAGGCGAGTAGCTACATATCCTCCCAGAGCAGAAGCACCTAAAACAAGAGTTAAGTCTAGGATAAAGTGATGATCGGCTGCCATTTTTTTAATATTTGAGAGAGATGGGTGAGCGAATTTTATGCAATTAATAAATAAAAATTCCCCCCGTACTTTGAATATCAATTACCCGACCAATGCCATCGCCTACCCGATCCGGTTGGTTCGTGCGAAGAATTTCAAACCGAATAGATGAACTAGAGTTTATGGTAATGTTATATTCAAAGCTAATCTCTTCATTCCTGGGATCTAGAGGAATATAACCAATGGAAATATTCGCCTCTGGATCGGCAAGAACTATACTCGTGGTTTCCCCTGAACGTAAGGACTCTGGTACTTGTATTGGCGAGTCAGTAGTCAAGCCATAATCTAGATTTAGACCCGTTTGGTTGACCAGCTCAACAGTCATCGGAAATTGGGGATTGTCAACCCGGGCGATCGGTTGCCAAAATCCTTCCTGATAAGTATTTGCAGGAGGGGTTTGACTGACCACATTCATCCCCATAGATAAAAAGAAAGATAAACTTAAAGCTATTTTGATTCCCGTTTTAATCATATTCTAATCATGAGGTAACACTCCTCTATAGTTTATCACTCCTAGGGGACTCAGAGCCATTCTTCTGATTTTTCTCTTCAGAAGTCCTGGACTTACTCTCAGTTGGATCGGGGCGAGATCTTGGGGGTGCAGGTCTAGGAACCGATCTTTTTTTATTCGCTTGAAATTGAACTAACAATTCTAAATCTTTGAGGGATTTTTCAGCACTCTCTACTTTATCTACTAAAGAAGTAGCTACTTGACTTCCCGTTTGGGCAAATTCGGTAAACTCTTGAATTCTTTGGCGAAATCGATTTGCGAACCGTTTCATTTGTTGCCCAGCTTCAAAAGTTTGGGTAACCAATTGACTAATTTCCGAACTAACACTACTAAAGCCTCTCATTTCTGAACTCATTTGATTAGCGATAATTGCTAGTTGTACGGCTAGGTGCCGCACCTGTTGACTGACTCTTTCAATCAACTTTGAGGTTTCATCAATCGTTTTAAGTTCTTCTTCTAACAAGTCTCCAGTTTTCACAATTTTATCGGTTTGATTACAAATCACACCTACACCAGAGGAGGTGGCCCGAAAGGCTCGTTTACCGGATTGAGATAAAAGTTTTCCAATTTGAATAAATCGATGATTTAAATCAGCAACCTCTTGATTTTTTTGCACTAATTCTTGCTGCTGTAATTCCAGGAGCTGATTGCGTTCATGGATCGTCGCTAATTGATCTTCAAGTAATCGAGCATAGGCTTCTACTTTTTGATGCTCCCGTTCTAGTTTTATCGTGTTTCGTTGACCTTCAAGTTGTTTATTTTCTATTTCCCGGTTTAAGTCAGATAAAATTTGAGATTGAGCTAAAATAAGAGTTTGAAATTCCAACAAAAAATAGGCCGCTATCCCCGGTACACTAGCTTCTTGGAAAACAACCACAATGGGTTCATAAATAACTTTGGGATCGCGGGATAGAACAATATTAACGGCTGTACCAATTTTTTCAGTATAGGAAAGCTGCAAACATTTCCCTTGGGTTTTCATATTATTCAAAAAAAATTGAATAGGAGTTTTTAATATTTTTTGTGTGCTGTAGCTTTCACTTAAATGCTCATAAAATAAACGCCGGGAAATCATACCCAACAGTCGCTCAGGACTGGCAATAATTACACCGGCAAGGTCTGGACGTTGATCGAACTGATTTAAGACAACTTGAGTTAAAGTTGTCGGACTGACTTGAAAATCTTGGAGATTTAAGTCAAGTAAACAGGAATTGAGGGTGAGTTGAGCAGAATGGCTCATGGGTAATAGGGAATTGGTAAGGGGGAATCGGTAATAAGTAATGGATCATAGGGTTGTTTTTAATATACTCTCCGATCTTGGGGTTCTGGTAGGGTGATAAGCATTATAGCAATGGCCAAGGTGGTTAGGAGTTCCTTAGATTCTCACTCCTTAGCGACTCTAAACCTATTCCCCATTCCCTATTCCCTATTCCCTATTCCCTATTTCGAGGCTACAGAGCAACCACAAGATGACCAATTGATGGCTTGTTGAAAATGAGGATGTTTGAGTAATTGGGTAGCCGATCGGGGGATCAGGGGGCGAGAAAAGAGATAACCTTGTGCGTATTCACACCCAAGCTGTTGCAGTTTGCAGCATTGAGCTGGGGTTTCGATCCCTTCACAAACGAGTTGTGCCCCCAGGTTATGGGCGAGGGTGATGATAGTTTGGGCGATCGCCTCTTTGCTAATATCCGTTTCTATACCATCAACAAATTCTCGGTCAATTTTAATCATATCAATGGGCAGTTGGTGTAACCGACTGAGGGAGGAGTATCCGGTGCCAAAGTCGTCAATAGACAGTTGTAAGCCCAATGCTTTGAGTTCATGCAAGATGGACGCATCAAATTGAGAAGTTTCCAGAAAGCTCGTTTCGGTAACCTCTAAATTTAAGCAATCACCGGGAATATGATGCGATCGCAATAATTTTTCAATTTGCTCAACTAAATTCGTCTGTTTCAGTTGCAATAACGACAAATTCACATTCAATACGATCTCTAACCCCTGGGAGATCTCAGCTCTCCATTGCTGCAATTGACGGCAACTTTGCTCTAAGACCCACCATCCCAAGGTGCTAATTAAACCAATTTCTTCGGCCACGGGAATAAATTCTCCCGGTGAAATCCATCCTTTCTTAGAATGTTTCCATCTCAACAAGACCTCAAATCCTTTTAATCCCCCTGTCCTTAAGCAGACTACCGGTTGATAGCATAAAGATAATTCTTCTAACTCTAGGGCACGAGTGAGATCGTGTTCTAACTGCAACCGAGCTAGGGCGCGGGGATGCATGACTGTTTCAAAACAGACAAACTGCCCTCCTCCTTGTCCTTTCGCCTGATACATGGCCAGATCGGCATCTCGTAAGAGTTCTTCTGGGGAGTGATAATCGTGATGCCCTAAGGTAATGCCAATACTCGCGCCCAAGGAAAACTCATAATCTCCCATCCGGAAGGGAGTTCGCATTAGGGAGACTAACCGTTCGGCAGCGGCGATCGCCTCTTGAGGATCGCTCAGGGACGTTAATAATACCGCAAATTCATCCCCCCCAAATCGAGCTAATGTATCTTTAGGAATCTCCCGATCCAGGTTACAAAAAGACTCTCCATGAATTCCACTCAGGGAAGTTTGTAATCTCTGAGCCACCTGTTTTAATAAATCATCACCGACCAAATGCCCCAGACTATCATTGATAATTTTAAACCGGTCTAAGTCAATAAATAGAATGGCATATAAGCCAGTTTCTTGCAATTGATAGGCATGGATCGTTTGACCCAGATGATCGATAAACCAAGTCCGGTTTTTTAAACCCGTTAGTTTATCATGATAGGCATCATAGTGCAGTTGTTCCTCCGCTTGACGACGAGCGCTAATATCTTCTACAGTTCCCTCATAATAGATGATATTTCCTTCCTCATCTAAAACCGCTCTTTGAGTCTCTGAAACCCAGATTATTTCACCATCTCGTCGATAAACCTCAGACTCAAAATCATAAACAATCCCCTGCTTTTCAGTCAGGATTTTGAGCTGTTGACGACGAGTCGGATCGACATAAAGTTGACGATCAATATCGGTCAAGCACTCGATCAAGGATTCTGGACTATCATATCCATAGAGATGAGCTAGAAACCGATTAGCACTTAAATAATAGCCATCGGGTGTACTTTGAAAAATTCCTTGACTAATATTTTCAAAAATACTGCGATATTTTAACTCACTCTCACGCAGGGCTAATTCTGCTTTTTGGCGTTTCAGTTCCTGGTGATGGTCTGTAATAAAGCGAGAAATATCCTTAGCCATTAACTCAATCATCTCGCGATCGGCTTCGGTAAAGGGTTGGGTACGGACTTCAGGAGAGAGAAAACTCAGTACTCCATAAATTTTATCTTCTACAATAATTGGAGTTCCTAGATAGGATTCTAGATTTAGATTGTTACAAATAAAACATTCTTTCAGTTTTGGATGATCTTCATTTTTTTCACAACTAATGGTCTCCTGATGATAAATCACTTCCGAACAATATGTATCGGATACCTTAAAACACATTCCCGGTTTTAGTGGCAAATCACTTTGCACAAATTCTAAGCAAATAATCTCTTGATTGAGATTGGCAATAAATCCCGTTGTCAATCGAAATAGTTGACATCCAGCCTGTAAGTAAGCCGCAAACAGTTCCTCAAAATCTTGATAATTACCGGTACTCAGACGGTGGAGATATTTAAGCCGGGTACTCAATTCAGAAAGTTTTTCGGCTTGCTGGTAGCGTTCAGTTAAATCTAAATCAACACAGTATAATTCTGGTTTTCCTTTGGCATTGTAAAGGAGGACATAGCTAGAGAAAATACGGATCGATTCTTGCTTATGATTTTTGACAATTAATTCTCCTGGAGCCATGGGAATTCCTTGGGTAATCCAGTTGTGATACTCTTGGCGTAGATAATCGGCTGTTTCCGGGGTAAGAATTAGCTCTTCTAGATTTTTTCCGATCGCCTCTTGAGGAGAATATCCATATAAATTTTCACTTGCCTTGTTCCAGAAAAAGATATTCAGGTCTGGATCGTATCCCTGTACTGGAATTAAAGGTACTTCTTCAAATAAGCAACGAAATCGTTGCTCGTTTTCCCTTAAAGCCGCTTCACTTTGACATCGTTCAATAGCAATTGCTGCTAACCGGGTGGCAGACTCCATCCGTTTGTGATGTTTCTCTTTGGGGAGACTGGGGAATTGAGCATAAAAACAAAATGTGCCCAGCACTTGATCTTGTAACGATAATACAGGAACTGACCAAGCAGCTTGTAAGCCATAGGATAGGGCTAAATCTTTATAGTTTTTCCAGAGGGGATCGATTGCAATATTTTCTACGATCACAGGTTCCTTTCGATAGGCGGCTGTACCACAAGATCCGGAACCTTCACCAATAGCTACGCCATCAACGGCTTGGTTGTAATTGGGGTGTAACTGGGGAGCTGCTCCTAACCTTAAGCAGTTGTTTGGTAGATCGGTCAATAGAATCGATCCGAACAGTTCTGGAGCTTGGCCTTCTAAGGTATTAATCAGTAAGCTGAGGGTTTCTTGGAGAGGAGCATTTTTGGCGATCGCCTCTAGAATCTGTTTTTGCCCATTTAACCACAGTTCATTATATTTGCGATCGCTAATATCTGCGATCGTTCCCATCATCCGATAAGGACGATTATCATTATCTTTCAATACGGTTGCGCGATCGAGTACCCAAATATATTGACCATCACTACGACGGATACGAAACTCTAGTTCATAGCTATTGCCAGTTTCTAGAGCTGCATCAATCATTTCTTGATACTTCTTTAGATCCTCTGGATGAATCAGAGATTGAACCCTCTCCAAATTGGCTTCAATTCCTTGAGGAGGAAGACCAATCAGAGTATACATTTTTTCGTTCCATACCACCTGGTCAGCTTCCACCTCCCAGATCCAAACCCCATCCGTTGTAGTTTCCATCAAGAAACGGAATTGAGCTTCTTTGATTTTTGTATGGATTGGTTTCATTTCCCCCATCATCCTTGTTATTCCCCCATAGATCTCCGATTATTCAGCCAATATCAATACACCCTTAGCCAAAATGGCCCATTGAAACTCTAATCCAAGGCTAAGGCTAACCTTGGGCTTGATGCTCAATCCAGGGTAAGCTAAATAATCGATCAGATAAAGTCTATGATGTAATCACTTATGCGATCGCCTTCTCTACTTCGTTCTGTGCAACTCGCTCTAGTGGCGCTGCTTCTTATCCTTACCTCTTGGAGCATCGCCCCTGATGCCTTGGCACTCACTCAAATTAAACTCTCTGACCTCTCTTACGAAACTTGCCCTCCAGAAATTGGTGAAGGAACCGTCACCAGTGGAGGTTTCTCTCAAAAGGCCAACTGCTTTCTCATCCATGGAAAAGCAACGAATCCAACCGGAAAAACGGTTTATGATGCCGATATTTTTGGTCGCGTCTACGATGCCAACCGCAACCCTGTCATGCAAAATCGGACTCGTTTGGGGTTAATTGAAGAATTGCCACCGGGAGTCAGTGACTTTGAACTGAGAATCTCAGTGGCCGCCGATCAACCGACTCCCCTAATCCTAGAGCAATTCAAGGCTGCGGGGTTTGGGGGTCGAGTTCGGCGCTAGAAGCCCAATGAACCTTGTGCAAAAGATACCTCAAGGGTGTTAAACACATTGGCTAAAAACTGGAGCAAGAAGATCGCCAAAATGGGGGAAAAGTCCAATCCCCCCAGAGGCGGGATGATCGACCGGAAAATGTTCAGATAGGGATCGGTAAGCTGACTCAACAGAGAAAATGGGGGGTCAAACCAGTTGATACTGGGAAACCAACTCAATAAAACTCGAATAATCAGCAGGACAAAGTAAATGTTACAAAATGTCGCTAGGGTGCTGGCAAGCAAGTACATGGGGATGTTATTCCTCTAAAGATTTGCAGGATCACTTGTTTTCTAATGTACCGGATCGCTTCCCAGAAGTGGCAGAGCAATTCCCGAACCGATTGGGATGGGGGGATGAGAACAGTTCGACATGCAGACGCGGGGATGGGGAGACGGGGAAGATGGGGGGACGCAGAGATGCCCTAATTACCCATTCCCCATTCCCGATTACCCATTGGTTTCCGGGTCAGATGAGACCTTATTCATGGTTCCCAGTTGGTCACGCACATCATCAATGGTTTCATTGAGTTGGGCGATTTTGGTTTCTAGGCGGCGACGAGCCGCTTCAATCTCGGCATCGGCTCTAAAATCAAGATTGGGGTTTTGGAACTGATTTTGGCTATTACCATTTAAGATTTCTTCAGATTCTAGGTTTTCATTCCGACGATTGGCTAGGGTTGCCCCTAAGATACCGCCTAAAACACTCCCGACAATGGAGCCGAGGAGAAATCCGCTAGCAAAGTTGTTATTAGATTGAGTCATAGGATCGGGTGAGGTGAAGCTTTATTTCTAGGTTAACGGTTATGGGGGATGAATGAGCGATTTTATAGTAGTACGCCTTTAGGTTAGGTTCCAAAGGTGCGATCTCCCGCATCCCCTAATCCCGGAACAATAAATCCTTGCTGATTCAATTCAGGGTCAATACAGGCGGTATACACCTTAAGAGCCGGATAATCTTCATTCAGCTTTTGCAGGGCTGGAGAGGCAGCAACCACACAGACAATACGGACAAATGCCGGATTAATACCTCGTTGGGTGAGTTCTTGTAAGGCCAAGGTAATGCTGCCTCCTGTTGCAAGCATCGGTTCTGGAATTAAGATCCGAGTTTCTGGAGCAAACTCTGGGGGCAGTTTATTCAGGTAACAACTTGCTTCTAGGGTTTCTTCATTGCGAGCCAGACCCAGATGGTAAACTTTCGCTAAAGGGAGCAGGGCTTGGGAGCCTTCCAGCAGAGCCAAACCTGCCCGGAGGATAGGAACGACAGCCACAGGAATTTCTGGGTTAACCAGAGTCGCTGCACAGGGAGCTAGGGGGGTTTCGATGGTGGTTTGGAAGGTGGGTAACCAGTCTCGCACTGCTTCGTAGGTAAGCCAGCGTCCCAGTTCCGTCATGGCAGTACGGAATAGAGCGCTAGGGGTTTGGTGATCGCGAGCAACAGCCAACCAATGTTGAATCAGGGGATGGGGGGGGACATGAACGTGCAGTTGAAAAGTCATGGGTGTGTGAGGATAAACCAAACAATAGTTTACAATTAAATGTTGGACTTCTAAATATTTATTTCCCTTCCTATAGTCATGTCTGTTGAGTCTTCTTCCCCCGATTGTGATGTGATTGTGATTGGTTCCGGTATTGGTGGACTGGTCACCGCGACCCAACTCGCTGCTAAAGGCGCTCGCGTTTTAGTATTGGAAAGTTATTTAATTCCAGGGGGAAGTGCGGGCTATTTTGAGCGCAATGGTTATCGGTTTGATGTCGGAGCCTCAATGATTTTTGGCTTCGGTAAACAGGGAACGACCAATTTACTCACCCGTGCCCTGGATGCAGTGGATATGAGTTTAGATACTTATCCCGATCCCGTACAAATTCATTATCATTTGCCAGGAGGGTTAGAGCTAAAAGTCCATCGGGAGTACGAGGCGTTTATACAAGAATTAGGCGATCGCTTCCCCCACGAACGCCAAGGCATCCGCCAATTTTATGATGAATGTTGGCGCGTATTTAATTGTCTCAACGCCATGGAACTCCTTTCCTTAGAGGAACCTAGATATTTAATGCGGGTATTTTTCCAGCATCCCTTGGCTTGTTTAGGTTTAGTGAAATATCTCCCACAAAACGTGGGAGATATTGCCCGTCGCTATATCCGCGATCCACAACTGCTCAAATTCATCGATATTGAATGCTATTGTTGGTCCGTTGTCCCTGCCCAACTCACCCCCATGATCAACGCCGGGATGGTCTTTTCTGACCGCCATTATGGAGGCATTAACTATCCCAAAGGTGGAGTCGGACAAATTGCGGAAAAACTCGCTGAAGGACTGGAAAAAAAAGGCAGTCAAATCCTCTATAAATCCAGAGTGAAACAAATTCTCCTCAAGAACAACAAAGCCATCGGGGTAGAATTAGTCAATGGCAAACGCTATACTGCTCGCCGTGTTGTTTCCAATGCTACCCGGTGGAACACCTTTGAATCCTTGTTACCTTCCGAAACCCTACCTCCAGCCGAACAAAGCTGGCAAGAACGCTACCAAAAATCCCCCAGTTTCGTCAGTTTACATTTAGGAGTAAAAGCTTCCGTCTTGCCAGAAGGAACAGAATGCCACCATATTTTGCTTGAAGATTGGGATAAAATGGAAACCTCCCACGGGACAATTTTTGTCTCCATTCCGACCTTACTCGATCCCGATTTAGCCCCTCCCGGTCATCATATTATCCACACCTTTACCCCCAGTTGGATTGACCAATGGCAAGGACTAACGCCGAAAAAATATGAAGCCCAAAAAGAAGAAATTGCCGATCAAATCATTGAGCGATTAGAGACTATTTTCCCTGGATTAGAAGCGGGATTAGACTATGAAGAAGTCGGTACGCCGCGCACCCATCGCCGCTTCTTAAACCGCCAAGATGGAACCTATGGCCCCATTCCCAAACGTAAGTTATTAGGATTGTTAGGAATGCCTTTTAATCGGACAAGTATTCCGGGATTATATTGTGTCGGGGATAGCACTTTTCCTGGACAAGGCTTGAATGCAGTCGCCTTTTCTGGATTTGCTTGTGCCCACCGAATAGCAGTCGATTTAGGTTTATCAGGGAATAAGGAATAGGGGAAACCAGATTCCACTCTTTCATTGAACTGGCTATAATTCAGAACATCATCAAGAACCTAAAGAAGAAATGCCATCAGAAGATCCAGAAACCTTATCTTTAAGCGATCGCTACTCAGCGTTTATCGAGAAAATCGTTACCGATACCCTCAAAGGAAAGATTGTATCTAAAGAGTATGTTTATCGGCAATTGGTCGCACAGCTAGGATTGGCACGGGGTACGGGGGAGATTTTTGAACGATGTTTAATCGAAAAAATAACGCTGACTCAAAATAAAGTGGAGGCTGAACAGGATGAGTTAAAGCAAGCAAAAGCCCAGCGTCAACTGAGGGCGCTTCGCACTTTAGAAGAAGCCTGGAATCGATATCAAGAGACTCAAAGGACGGAAAATGCTTGTAGCGATGCTCTCACCCAATTAATCAATGCAGATGAAGGAGATCGCCTATCCGTTCTCCTGGATATTCTCGATCCCAACCAAACCAATGCCTTCAGTAATAAGGAGATTGGATCTTTTGCAAAAGAGCTAGAACAAGTTCAAGAATCCGATGACACTAGGGTGGCTGAACTTCACACTCTAGCAGCAGGACTGAAACAAGGATTGTCAGCGTCTACTTCTCTGGATTTGATGGGATGGTTATACGATCCGCGTCAATTGGGATTTGCATCCAAAGTAGGGGCGAATAATCCTTGGGGATATTGGGCAAAACAAGTGAGCAGTCCATTATCTAAATCGTTCTTTACTGAACAATCGAATAATCAATCTGCTGCATCTCTGGCTCAACAACAAACCCATCTAGATTTGAGTGCTTGGGTAGAGTTAATTGTTTTATTGCGAGGCATTCAAGAGGGTTTGGTGAGCTGGTTTGACAAACAACCCTACAATATTAAAGCGGGCAATGATGCCGCCGCCTCCACCTTTCTCACGTTTGCGATTATCTGGTGCGAATTAAGCAGTGGATTTCGCCAAGCAGAGCAGCTTTCAGCTTCCGATCGCGATCGCCTTGCGGATGCTTGTTTTCAAATTGGGCTGCAAATTTTACGCTCTTTTGCTCAACGAGATAATTTTCCCATCTATGGCGGTGTCTTTGCCTCCTTTACGGGTAAAACGTTTCGGGAAACCATTGCCTATCTCGATCGCCCCCTGAAAACCATTGAGAAAAAGCAAGAAAAGGCACGTATCCTGACTGTATTGGGCTATTCGCAACAGTGGATGGGCGATCGCGATCGCGCCCTCATTTTACACGAAGAAGCCCTCGATTTAGCCCGTCAAGAGTCCGATCGCAACTGTGAAGTAGCAAATTTGAACCATTTGAGTCGCTTGCAGCTCAGTCTAGGGAAATTTCCGGAGGCGATCGATTTCGGACAACGGGCACTCTTGTTTGCTCGTCAGATGGGCGATCCATTGGGGGAAATTAATGCGATCGCCAATTTAGGCTATGCAGAAGTCCGTCAAGCTCAACAACAAGAACATGTTTCTATCTCCGACATAGAAGCTTGTATCGAAAGGCTTCAACGCGGAATCAAGTTATTAGAAAAGCATCAAGATTTGATCTCAGCAGTCTTTTGTTATTTGGGCATGGGAATTGCTCATTTAATCTTAGATCGGAGCAATAATGCCCAATCCTATTTAGAAAAAAGTCTAGCCCTATCCATTCAATTAGGGAATTTGGAATTGGAAGGCTTAAGCCATGCCAATCTTGGTGAAGTCAACTATCAACTCGGTCAACTTTCCTTAGCTGTATTTCACGCTTGTTTAGGACTGTATTTATTAGAGCAAAAAAATGCGATAGAGAAACGGCAAGTCGCGAATTTAGTCACCATTTTGAAGGGAAACCTAGGAGCAGAAGCATTTAAACAGACTCTTCAAGAGTGGCGATCGCAAATTATGGCTAGGATTGGCCTAGATGGATTTGATTATATTATCGAATAAAAGAGTTATTATAAAATCTCGCGTATAAGGAACGTTGAGAACGACTTTTGTACTACATTGTGTCGTGCTAAATGTGGGTTTCATGGTTCGATTCAGTAGATTCCCCGTACCTGACCAAACAAAATTGCGTTGTTTCAGCGCTTCTTCATGAAATCTTCATAAAAATACGGTCAAACTTCATCAAAGCTTTACAGACATTCCCTAAATTTACCACTAAGCTTTCTATATAGCTGTTTCATGCATCAAGGGAACCAAAAACACGATGGAAAGCATCTACGAAAAAATCTCTATTTCTGCTGCTAGTCTAACCTTAGGACTGATTATGGTTTCTACAACAGTTGAATTAGTTAAAGTGGACTTTGACCCTAATGGTTGCTCGATTAGTCCAGATAATGCGGGGTGCGTTCTTAATCGTCCTATCGATCAACAAAGAAGGGCTGAGTTAGGGATTACGGAAGAATCTGAAATTGAAGAATTGAAAGCGTTTGCTTCAGAAGAAGAGGATCTAGAGCTTCCTGGAAACTTGGATATTCAGTTGCAAGAAGATTCTATTGACGAGCAATAAGGGAGGGTAGAGATGAGCATTTCCCTTGATGTTCTAATCCATAACCTTCTTTATTTTGGGTATTTACTCTAGAGAATAGGACGATTTGACTCAATGAGTTTTTCCCATTGCAGAGTAGAGAAAAACGGACGGAGGGTTCCATCCTATTCCCTAATTTAACATCACCCGCAAATTTTGGCATCGCAGTAGCTCCACTACAGATAAACCATTTCTCCCTTCAATTTGAGCGATATGCTCGATCGCCTTTAACAAGGATTCAGTGGCTTCGAGTTCCGTATATCCGCGCCGACTGGCTACCCGAATAGCTGCTTTATCGCCTTCAATCATCACATCCCGTTGGCGGTTTTTGCGTCGGATTTGCATCACTGCCATAGCTGTTAGTCCTCCTCCGGCGACCATTCCTACGGCATCAGCTTGCATCATTTCTATCATTGTTCCCAGGAATCCTACTGCCACTAATCCTTGATAGAGATTAGGCTTAAACCATTCCACCTGGCAAACCCAACAAACGGCTTGTAGGACAGCTAAATCTTGCTCTGGCAGTGGTAACTGGCGCAAAAGGTCAAAATTGATATAAATCGGCCGCGATCGCTTCCAGGGCAAAGGAAACGGTGCATCAATCACCTGGGGTTGTTCCGGTTTACCAATCAATTGCACAAACATGCGCCCAGAAGCGGGCATCAGTTCCATGAGTCGAGACAGTTCGGGGTCGCGATCGCGATACATTATTGTGGGGTAACCTCCAAACCATCAACCAAACTTGCCAGCAGATTCGGCACTTGCTCGGCTCCTGTTTCTGTCGCTGCAATTAAAACCAAATAGACATCCTGTTCCTGTTGAGTCGAAATCAGTGTCCCACTCATCGGTTGGCTATTGCGTCCTTGGGTTAAGCTTCCTGTCCAAGGCACTTGTACGACTCCTTCACCTAGGGGGATATAGCTTTGAGCTAGAAACCCCTCACCGCCTTGCAATTCTTCAACCGCAATTTGGGCCAAAATGCCATTGGTGAGTCGTTGTTTGGTCAGTCGAGGTAAACGCACAACGGTATAAGCCATTTGTCCATCTGGGGATTCAAACAGAGGATCGTTGCCGGTGGAACTCACCTTATAGTCTTGAACGATCGCGATTTGATAAAAGCCATTGGGATCTTCATACGTCCCACCCACCTCTAACGGGGATGCAGTTGGCTCTTGAATGGCTGGAGTCGGTTCTGGACTCGGAGGAGCAGGAGGGGGAGGTAAAGGAGAAGGGGAGGCGAGGGGAGTGGGAGCTGAAGGAGCTTCTGGACTCGGAGAAGCTTGAGGCGATGGAGAAGCGTCCGGAGAAGGTAAAGGAGGCGGTTCCGGTAAGGTTTCTGGGGTTGGAGGACTGGGGACTTGGGCGATCGCGGGTTGCTCTAGGGCAACTGGTGTGTTAAATGCAGACCAGTGAGGGTTACCTAAGATTAATCCTAGGGCAGTCACAACCATTAAACTAATAAACCAGAGTCGATGGAGTTTGAGTTTGAGCATGGGTAGAAACTAGGGAAATGGAGGAAGGGGGAATTTAGCGATTATCGTCCTAATGTAGCCGGGTTACCCAAGTCAAAGAGTCCAGCAATACAACCGGTCATTAAGGTGGCGAGAGTAGCGGCCCAGAGTGCTTTGAAGCCGAGGGAGGAAACTTCCGATCGCCGTTCGGGAATCAGGGAAGAGAGTCCGCCAACGAAAATACCATAGGAGGCAAAGTGAGTAAACCCACAGAGAACATAGCTAACGATGAGCATGGCGCGATCGCTAATGGCTCCTGCACGACTCAGATTAGCGAGACTAATGTAGGGCGGCACATTGGTTTCAAACACCCGACGACCGATAATCACCGAAGCTTGCCAAATTTCATTAATATCCAGAGATACCCCCGTCAGAATAGTTAGGGGGAAAAACAAAAATCCCATGATATTTTGCAGCGTAACCACTTGAAACACCGTACCGACTGGTGCAGGTAATCCGGATAGGCTATCAAAGCCCATATTAATTAACGCCACTAAACCCAAAATGGCGATAATTACAGCCGCAATACCAACGGCCATTTTCACCCCATCTAAGGCTCCCATAATCAGGCTATCCATGGGATTCGGTCGTTTTTCGGGGTCTTGCTCTGGCTCTTCGGGAATTTTGCCCAGAGTTTCAGGCACTCCAGTTTCCGGAACCAAGATTTTTGAAATCACGAAACAAGCGGGAATGGTCATAATTGAAGCGGAGACCAAATGACCGGCAATAGAGGGAAAGACGGGGCGTAAAAAACCAGCATAGAGTCCAAGAACAGAGGAAGCAATCGAACCAAAACAACTGGTGAGAATGGCACAGATTTCGCTGCGCGTCATTTTTGCCAGGAAGGGTTTAACGGCGATCGCCGATTCAATGCCGACAAAAATATTGGCTGCTCCGGATAAAGATTCCGCCCCACTAATTTTCATCGTTTTCTGGAACAGTTGGGCAAAAATCTTCACAATCGGTTGAATAATATTCAATCGATATAATAGGGCAACTAATGCCGAAAAGAAGACCACTTGGGGTAGGGAGCGAAAGGCAAAGATATAACCAGGATTGAGATTATCTGAGCCGAGTTTATCACCAGGGATCGCCACATAGGGTTGACTGACTGCACGCATAATCCACCGTCCTGCCGGCCCCGGGCCAAGCACTCGGTTAGGATTGGGGACAAAAGCAGAAGTATCGCCACCAAATAGGAAGCGAGCACCTGCTTCTGAAGCATCTAAAAGGGCATTGAGCAGATTATTGAGTTGGGCAATCAGATCGCGCGTGGGGAGAACAAAGACTAAGAGTCCGATCGTCATTTGTAGAGTAATGCCAACGGCGATCGTTCGCCAGGGAACCACTTTGCGGTCTTCGGAACCAACCCAAGCAATCAGACATAAGATAACTATTCCGAGGGCAGAAATTAGGTTTAAGATGGGATTCATGGGCAAAGTGCTTCCTCACAGTAGCCAGCCAATCCGGTGATGTCACACCACGTTGATTATTATCAGACTCCGGAATTACACCGATGTCAAGTCCAGGATAGCCATCATGGATGAAAAATTGGTGTTCATGGGTTTAAGCTTAGGGTATAAGCACTCCGTTGGTTTAGGGAGAATTTTAAGGTTTATGGAAGCGTTTGATATTCATCCACCGGCTTGGACAGAACAAGCTACCCATGCATTCAAGTTCTGTTGTCCTCGCTGTGCGGCGACTTCGAGGCAAGCTGAACGGGTGTGGTTAAATCGGCGATCGCCCGTTTACACAGAAGGCAATCGCCGTAAATGGCAAGAATTTTATTTATGTGAATGCGGACAAGCCTGGTGGGGTTGGAGCAACGAACGTCCTCCCTCAGAGTTGGCGGGGGAGGATCGCCCCCAACCCCAACCCCCGAATCCATTTGATAGTCTTTAACGGGAATTGGAATTAGGGTTGATCGACGGCGACTTGAGGTAAGCCCATACTGTAGTTCACTGCCCGGCTTTCCAGGTTATAGCTGAGTTCCCCTTTTTGGAGGAGCGATCGGACAAAATGCTCCAAATCCGACCCAATCCGACGCAGATTATACTCGGTTAAATCCTGTCCTTCATAGGCTGTAACCAACTCCTCAAACTTACCATAGACCGCTTTTAGGGACGAATCCGTCCAATTTAATTCATTATCTGGGTCAACATCCAGAGTAAGCATATTGTCAGATGGATTAAGTTCTCCCTTTTCAATAACAGCCGTAAAAATGCGGATATGGCGGGTCGTAGATTTGAGTAACATATAATAGTCAATAAAAAACAGCCTATAGGTATTCTGTCATTGCTAGGCAAAGGACGCAATCTCTAAGCTATCTTAGGGAAAGGTGCCATTGTATTGATCTCCCAGAAAGAATAACTTCAGAGCAGTTCCCGCTTCCCCCATGGCCAAAAGTAAACTCAAATCCAAAGGAAAAGCACCGAATCTAGCCACCCTAGTCAAACCCCCTCCGACGAAAGAAGAACTAGCCGCCAAAAAACGTGAAGCTGCCAATGCGCGCAAAAAGTTCAATGGAGTCCTAGGTCAGGCGATCGGCATTGGTTCTGTTTTCGGCTTAATTGGGTTCGCAGTTATGGGCGAACCTTCATTTTTCGTAGCCGGATTATTTGGGATTGGTGTTCTTATATTTTCCTTGAATTATCCCATTCAAGCTCTATGGGCTTTCTATATCTATATGCCCTTTAGCGGCACTATTGTTTATGGAGTGGGAGGAGGAAATGCACTCCTCCAGTTAGCCAAAGATGCGTTTTACATTCCTGGATTAATGGGCATCTATCAATACTGCCAACGATATCGTTTGCCATTCCTTGTACCTAAACCCCTAATTCCCTTCATATTTGCCCTATTAACTTATTGTATCTTTGTCATCCTAGCTATTAATACAACTGGAAAAACTTACGGAGGAGATAAACCGATCTTATTAGGGCTTTTAGGCTTAAAAGTATTCATGGGATACATCCCCTTAATCAGTTGTGGATTTTATATGATTCGGGGGAAAAAAGAATTGCTTTGGATTACCCGGATAACGACTATTTTAGCCCTGATCACCTGTGTATTATGTGTAATGCAATATCGATCGCTCTTATCTGGTGCATGTCAAGGCACCCGTAATGCAACAGGAGACGATTTATTCAAAGCAAGTATTGAAGCCAGATGCCTAGTTGGAGGATCTTTAACTTACAGTCCCCAGGTTGGTCAGATCCGTCTCCCCAGTACCTTACCTTCCCCTTGGCACTGGGGTTGGTATATGATTTGTAGCGCCTTCTTTACCTTTGCAACTGCTTTTTGCGATCCGTCTCCTCTATGGCAAATGGCAGGATTTGCTGGAATGGGATTAAACTTTGTTTGTTCTGTGATTTCAGGACAACGAATTGCGACAATGCTTGTCCCTGTGGTAACCGTCATTTTACTGGTGCTTACCGGTCAAGTTGCTAACCTAAAACGGTTCATTCCGATTGCAGTTGGATTAACCTTACTCTTGGGAGGTGCGGCTATAGCTTTCCCCGATGTTGTACAAGAAAGATGGGATAGTTTAGTCGGTCGAGTGGGTGCATCTAACCCAGCAGATTTTATTGCTGAACAAGCCGAACATTCTGCGAAGAAAGCCGGTTTCTTTGGCAATGGATTAGGACGGGCAACTAATTCTGCTAGAATATTTGGGAAAACTTTTTTGGTGGAAACTTGGTTCCCAAAAATCCTCTTTGAATTAGGAAAACCAGGGCTTGCCTTATTTTTACTGCTCGTTACTGCTCTGACTTGGGAAACGTTTAAAGCTTATCGTTCGGTCAAAGATAAAAGCTTACGCAATTTTGGCGCTTGTTTTTGGGTATTTATTCTAATTATCAGTTACCAAACTTACTGGTATCCATTAGATACCGATCCAGTATGTGTCTACTATTGGTTATTTGCTGGTATTACCTTAAAGTTACCTGACATTGATAAGGAAGAACAAAAGAAACAGGAAGAACTACAAGCGCTTCTGGAAGCACAAGCCGATCCGAAAAAACGCAAGAAATCTAAATCTAAATCGGCTAAATCTGGCAAAAATGGGCGTAAATCGAGTAAAAAGAAGAAATAGAACTATAATCCCTGAGCGATCGCCGAATCAACAATGAATTTACCTTTTGTATCTGTGATTATTCCTACCTATGGGAGAGAGGAACCCCTACTCGATAGTATCCAGGATGTCCTGAAGCAGGATTATCCCAATTTTGAGGTTTTAGTAGTCGATCAAACAGCCGAGCATAAGCCGGAAATTCAAGCCTTCTTGGATGAGATGGCTAATTCAGGCAAAATTAAGCTGTTTCGGGTCAATTGGGCGAGTTTACCAGGAGCGCGAAATTATGCAGTACGGCGCTCTAGCGGAGATGTGGTGCTGTTTATTGATGATGATGTGGTGTTACCAGAAGGCTATTTGATGGCCCATGCTCGCAATTACGATCGCCCGGAAATTGGGGCAGTAGCTGGTCGTGTTTTTGACCGCATGAAGTTGGGCGAGTCCAAGAATAGTTATACTATTGAAGAGTTACCGCCGCAAGCCTTTGACCCTGGAATTGCTTGGTATCACATTGATTTAGTTCATACGACCAAAGCCCAGGAAGTTATTTCTGCACGGGGATGTAATATGTCCTTCCGCCGTGATATTTTTAGCAAATATGGCTTGGAATTTGACGAGAGATTTCGCGGCAGTGCCGTACGGGAAGAGTCCGATTTTTGCCTGCGCTTGCGCCAGACGGGATACAAAATCTGGTACGATCCAGAAGCCAATTTGGTGCATTTGGGGGAAGAAACCGGAGGATGTCACGATATTTCCACGCGATCGCTAGAATATCAGATTACCTTCTACCATAACCACTTTCTTATGGGACTCAAGAATTTGACTGTAGGTCAACAAGTCCGATTCTTTAGCAAGTTATTTGACTGTCACGTTTTAGGTCATCCTCCCTGCAATAAAAGTGGCTCCCCCATCAAAATTGTTAGTCGTGCAGGGTTCTACACCATGGGTTACTTAAGTGCTTGGCAGACTCGGCTCAAAACAGTATGGAAAACAGGGCAAACCTATAGCCAACAAGATGAACAATGGCAAGCTTCTGAATCGGTTTAATGGTGTTATTAGAGTCTAAACAATCATGAAAATTTTAATCGCCAGCCACACCTACATTGTTGATCTCAATCGAGAGAAATTAAGAAAATTAGCCCAACTCGATCCAAGCATAGAAGTAACCGTGGTTGTCCCCAAGCGATGGCGACCGGGAGGCGTGCAAAACAAAATTATTGAAACCCAACCCGTTGATGAGGGAAATTTTCGAGTTGTTCCCCTATCCAACTTTAGTCAAAACAACCAAGGATTATTGACTTTTGGGCTGGATTTAGTGCAATTGCTCAAAAGCTTCAAACCCCATATTTTGCAGACTGAGCAAGGAGCAAAAGCGTTTAGCCACGCGGAATTAATTACCCTCAATAAGCAACTCAACTTGAACGCCAAAAATGTATTCTTTACTTGGTGGAATTTACCCTATGAAGTCAAATTTCCCATTTCTGTGTTAGAGGGATTTAATCTTAAACATTCCCATGGTATTATATCAGGCAACCAAGACGGAGCCGATGTACTGCGCGATCATGGCTATGATGGTCCCATCAAAGTGATGCCTCAACTGGGAGTAGATGAGCAGTTATTTTCGCCCCAAGAGCAACCGGAATTGAGAATATCTTTGGGCATTAAGCCTGATGAATTTGTCGTGGGATTTGTGGGGCGATTTGTCGAAGAAAAAGGACTTTTGACTTTATTCAATGCCTTGAAAAAAATTACAGATTATCCGTGGAAATGGCTGTTGCTCGGTCGAGGCGACTTGAAGCAAGATCTTTTAAACAAGGCTTCAGAAGTTGGATTGCGAGACCGGTTGATTTGTGTGGACAGTGTTCCCCATGACCAGGTTTATCGCTATATTAATTTAATGGATGTCCTGGTTTTACCGTCTGAGACCACCTATAAATTTAAGACGCTAACCGCAGCCGGTTGGAAAGAACAATTTGGCCATGTTCTCATTGAAGCGATGTCTTGTAAAGTGCCGGTCATTGGTTCTGATTCTGGAGAAATTCCCCATGTGATTGATGAAGCGGGATTGGTATTTCCAGAAGGGAATGTGGATGGTTTGCGAAACAGTTTGCGTCAAGTAATGGAAAATCAAGAATTCAGACAAGATTTGGCGCAAAAAGGTTATGAACGGGCGATGCTTCACTATACCAATACGGCTTTGGCTAAAGAACAATGCTCTTTTTATGAACAGTTGCTGTAGATTCATTCACGTTTAGTTCTTGTATTTTCAATTGATTTCCCGAAACGTAGATCTTGCCCCATTCCCTATTCCCTAGCGCAAAGCGCTGTAACCATAATGCGCGTTTTACAAATTGTTCCTTCCATTTCTCTCGTCTATGGTGGTCCGAGTCAGATGGTCAAAGGGTTGTCTACCGCCTTAAGTAATAAGCCTGGCATGGAAGTGACTATCTTAACCACAGATTCTAATGGTGATACGGGTGAAGCGCCGTTAGATGTGCCCCTAGACCGCCCTGTGGAGGAAAATGGCTATCAGATTCGCTACTTTCGCTGCTCCCCATTCCGACGCTACAAATTTTCCCTAGATTTATTACAATGGCTGTCCGAACATGCCTCAGAATACGAGATTGCCCATATTCATGCCCTATTTTCTCCGGTCAGTTCGGCTGCTGCCACGATCGCCAGACAGAAAAGACTCCCGTATATTATGCGTCCTTTGGGAACGTTAGATCCGGCGGACTTACGCAAAAAACGGCAACTGAAACGCATCTATACGGCTCTGTGGGAAAAGGGCAATATTAAAGGAGCCGCAGCCATTCATTTTACCAGCAGCATTGAAGCAAAAATTTCCGATCGCTTTGGCACTGATACCCCAGGCGTAATTGTACCTTTAGGCGTGCAACTGCCCGAATTGCCAGAACCAGGCATGGCTAGAGAAAACCTGAATATCCCTGCCGATAAACCCTTAATTCTCTATATGTCGAGAATTGACCCGAAAAAGGGCTTGGATTTGCTCATTCCTGCCCTGGAAACCTTGATAAATGAAAATTTTGACTTTGAGTTCGTTTTAGCGGGTGGTAATCCCCAAAATACCGCCTATGTGGAGCAAATTAAACAGCAGATCCAATCCTCGACTTTAGCCTCCTGTACCCAGTTTCCGGGGTTTGTCAGGGGAGCGGAGAAAGCGGCGCTGTTGCGAGATGCAGATCTGTTTGTATTGCCGTCCTACTATGAGAATTTTGGCATTGCTGTTGCTGAAGCGATCGCCTCCGGAACCCCTGTCGTCATCTCCACAGGCGTTTATATCTGGGAAGATATCCAAAAAGCGGCGGCTGGATGGGTGTGTGGTTGTGATGTGAATTCGTTAACGGATAGTTTACGACTGGCTCTGAGCGATCGCCAAGAACGACTGAAACGAGGAGCAGCAGGGGCACAATACGCTAATACTCACTATAGCTGGTCGGCGATCGCCCAACAAACCATCGGCGTTTACCAACAGTTCGCGCGATCATCCAGTTAAATTACTGTCCTGGTTTTCTCACCTCCTTCTCCATCGGCTACCTATAGTACAAACATCAGGTTAGAGAAAAAACCGAGATCACATCTTTCTAGGATATCTCTCACAGGCGATCGCCCTCTGTACTCACCGTCATCACCGGCATCTCTAGAGCATCCTAGAACTATAGCCGAAATCATCCAGACGAAACCTCTAACCTCTCGTATGTTTTTGTATTTCCTGTCGAGGAACTCAACCGATGAAAGTACGATGGAAAACCTTAATCCCCAGGATCACCCTATGGTTAGCCTTAGAAATCGTTCTTAGTTGCTTAGGACTCGATCATCTCGCTGATTACAGCGAGTATGTCTTGGAAAAGAAAAGTGTCGCTACATTAGTAATGGGGTCATGAGAATTTATAACAATTTGAGCTGCTAACTCCTTTTGTCAATGGACCAGATGAAAAGCAACAGTATGATTCATGATTTACAATTTGACTATCTAACGAATAAAGTTGAAGTGGTTCAAGTTGAGATTCCACTAACCACTAAGACTGGAAATCCTTGGCTAGACAAATTTGGATGCTTTCAGGATGACCCCACGTTTGACGATCTACAGGTGGAAATTGAAGCCTATCGACAAGCAATCGATCGAGAAATTGGATCGGACGGGGGCAGATCGTAACCTCAATGACGTTATACCTTTTGGACAGCGATCATAAATTGGGATTAAGTGAATTTCCGGCGATCGGCTAAAGTCAGTTACATTTGGGCGATTTTGCCCTCTTGCCTGGCTTCCAAACCTGGATTTTCTGACTGCAATCCATTACTATAAAGTTAAGTAATGATTTTTAATCTGACTCATGAAACCGATCAAACTCCTCGCCATGGGCACTCTGCTCCTGTGCCTCACTGTCCTGAGCCTCTGCGCTCCCCAAACAGCCCTGGCAAACCCCGATCCTAGTCAACTCTCCCATGCTATCGAAGAAATTGAAAACTTAGATGCCATGCGCTCTGGGTTAGCCTCCACCCTCAAAGACAGAACCGAAGCCATTACTCCACAAACCTTCAAGCAAGTCTGTAAACCCGTGGGTATGAAAGCCAAACAACTGAGCCAAGAAAACGGATGGCAAGTGAAACAAATGGCAGTCAAATATCGCAACCCTGCCCATGCTCCAGACACCCCAGAAGCAGAAGCAGCCCTTAAACTGCTAGATAGCTATCCAAAACTGATGGGATTCTGGCAAGATGAAACCCTTAATGGTCAACCAGGACAGCACTACTATCGCCGAATTAATGTAGAAGCCACCTGTTTAGGCTGCCATGGCGCAAAAGCAGCACGGCCAGAATTTGTTAAACAAAACTATCCCCAAGATTTAGCCTATGACTTTAAAGTAGGAGATCTTCGAGGCATGTACGCTGTCTTTATTCCCAATCCTGTCGCTTCTGAATCTGAATGAACGCCCTAACTCACCCTTCTCTCCTTAAAGTCCCCTTTTCTCGGGGAGATTTAAGGAAATCGTGTCCAACTCACCCAGGAAAATACAGGGTCATTGCTTTTCTCGTTGCCCTGCTGTTCTTCCTCCTCCCCTCTACCCTTTTGGTTTCCCCACCCGCATCGGCTCTGATTCGCCAACAACTCGAAGCACCAGGACAAACCCTCTATCAATCTCGCCATAGCTTGCGAGATAGGAGTGGCAAAACCTGGCAAGTGATTCTCTTTAAGCGGATCAAAGTGGGAGGATTGGCTAATGTTCAGTTACGTTTAGTCGGATTTCCCGAGCAAACGGTTTTTCAACATCCCGCTCCTCTTAACCTCAAAGATAGCCAGAATCAGCAGTTGAGTGCCTCCGATGTTTTTGCAGATAAAGCCCCTGCCCCCAATGTGGGACAGTACGAGCTAACCGATATTCTGGATTCCGTTTCCGCTTCTGGTTCCCTAGAGCTATCTTTACCCGTGGAAAATGGAGAAACTCAGATCTCGGTTCCTGCGGTGATTATTCTGGAATGGCAATATTTAGCCCATGAATATTAATTGTTTATGAGGATGCTTTAACGAGGGTCTTGAGCAACTTGGCTGTGCTGTACAATCAATAGGCAACTTAAGACAGACACAGATATATGGCGATCGCATATAGTCGATGGATAAGAGTGCTACTGGTGGTCATGGCGATCGCTTTATCCGCCTGTAGCCCTACCCAGTTTCGCACATCTGCCGCTGAAGTACCCCAACTGGTGCAAGCCATTCTCAGCGATCCCAAAACCTTTAACTACGCCCTCAGTCAAGAGTCTCCCAACATTTTTGGACTCACCTACAAAGGACTGATTGAGACCAATGGTTTAACTGGAGAAATTGAACCCGGATTAGCCCAATCTTGGCAAATTTCCAACCAAGGTAAGCGGATCATCTTTACCCTCCGGGAGAATTTACAATGGTCCGATGGCTCTCCCCTCACCACCGATGATGTCGTCTTTAGCTACAACGATGTTTATCTCAATGAAGCCATTCCCACCTCCGCTCGGTTTGTACTGATGATCGGTGAAAGTCGCGCCCTACCGACGGTGAGAAAATTAGACGATCGCCGAGTTGAATTTACCATCCCCGAACCCTTCGCCCCATTTTTACGCAGTACCGGCTTACCAATTTTACCTGCCCATGTCCTTAAACCGACTATAGACAACCAAGATTCCGAAGGGAATCCCATCTTTCTCTCCACCTGGGGAACCGACACCCCAGTCGAGCAAATTGTCGTCAATGGCCCCTATCAATTAGAGCGGTATAATACCACCCAACGGGTCATTTTTAAGCGAAATCCCTATTATTGGAAAAAAGACGAAGGGGGCGATCGCCTCCCCAATATCGATCGCATCATTTGGCAAATTGTCGAGTCCACCGACACCAGCTTTCTCCAATTTCGTTCCGGGAGTTTAGATTTAGTCGAGGTTTCCCCAGAATATTTTTCCCTCTTAAAGAAAGAAGAAGACCGAGGAAAATTTATCATCCACGGACGACAACCCACCCTCAGTTCTGTATTTATCACCTTTAATTTAAATAAAGCCAGTCGCGATGGCAAGCCATTGGTCGATCTGGTCAAATCCCGATGGTTTAATAACGTCAAATTTCGCCAGGCAGTTGCCTACGCTCTCGACCGACAAACCATGGTGAATAACATCTATCGTGGTTTAGGAGAACCCCAATATTCTAATATTCCCGTCCAAAGTCCCTACTATTTATCCCCAGAAGAGGGATTAAAAATCTATGAATTCAATCAAGAAAAAGCCCAATCTCTCTTAGAAGAAGCCGGTTTTCAATATAACAGGGCAGGACAATTAGAAGACGATCGTGGTAATCTGGTTCGCTTCACCCTTCTGACTAATGCTGGCAATAAAATTAGGGAAGCATTAGGCGTACAAATTAAGCAAGATTTAAGCAAAATTGGCATTCAAGTCGATTTCCAACCCATCGCCTTTAGTACCTTAGTCGATAAACTCGGTAATACCCTGGATTGGGATGCTCATATTATTGGCTTTGCCGGGGGTGGAGTTGAACCCAATAATAGCGCCAATGTCTGGTCACTTGATGGTTCATTACATAGTTTTAATCAACAGCCTCAACCAGGACAACCCCCGATTCAAGGATGGAGACCTGACCCTTGGGAGCAGAAAATCGCCGATTTGTATATCCAAGGGGCGCAAGAATTAGAAGAAAATAAGCGTCGGCAAATTTATGGAGAAGTTCAACAATTAATCAAGGAAAACTTACCCTATATTTATTTAGTGAATCAACTCTCGATGACGGCGGTGCGCGATCGCATTCAACCCATTCAGTATTCTGCCCTCGGTGGGGCATTGTGGAATCTCGATGAACTACAGATTGTTGATGAGTAATGAGTAATGATTAATGAAGACTTACGCGCCCTTTTAGAGGCAGTAGCAGGGGGGCAAATTACCCCAGAATCGGCTCTAAACAAGCTCAAATACTTTGATTTTGAACCGGTGAGCGAATTTGCTCGGATTGACCATCATCGCGCCCTAAGAACCGGTTTTCCAGAGGTCATCTGGGGGCCAGGAAAAACCCCCGATCAAATCGCCCAGATTATGAATACCATGCGTCAGGACAATCCTATCGTCATGGCGACTCGCATTGAACCCGATGTCTATCATCAATTGGACGATCGCCTGCCCCATCTGATCTACTATCCCATGGCTCGGATTTGTGCGATCGGCACTCCCCATATTCGTCACCCCGGAACAATTGGTATTCTCTCTGCCGGAACCGCCGATTTATCCGTCGCCGAAGAAGCTGCCATCACTGCTGAACTCTCAGGCTTTCACGTCCAAAGACTCTGGGATGTTGGGGTTGCTGGTATCCATCGCCTCCTCAGCAATCGTGCTGTTTTAGACCAAGCCCATGTCCTGATTGTCGTCGCCGGTATGGAAGGCGCTCTCCCCAGTGTCGTCGCCGGTTTAGTCGGCTCTCCTGTCATTGCCGTCCCCACCAGTATCGGGTATGGAGCCAGCTTTAACGGGTTAGCCCCCCTGCTCACCATGCTCAACTCCTGTGCCGCAGGCATTGGAGTCGTCAATATCGATAATGGCTTTGGAGCCGCCATTTTAGCCGGCCAAATCCTCAGAACTGCTCAACGGGTAATAGGGAATAGGTAATCTGGGTTTCCTCTATTGCCTATTCCCTATTGCCTATTCCCTGTAAATCCCAAAACAAAACCGCCCCAGGGTTATTTCCTCCCCAGGGCAGTTTGTGTGGATTTTAGATTGCTGAGATAGAGTGAATCCAAAATCCAAACCTGTTATTAGTTAGCCTGAGCTACCTCCAACACCTCATCCATAATGGTTCCCGACTGTTCCATCTTGCTGATATCCAAGATAGTCTTGAGAACAGAATCCGGGTTCAAACTCATGGAATCAATGCCGAGTTCAACCAAGAAGCGGGCGAACTCTGGATAGTCACTAGGCGCTTGACCGCAAATACCAATCTTGCGATTGTGTTTCTTCGCTGCTTTGATAGCAATTTGTACCATCCGACGAACCGCTTCATTCCGTTCGTCAAAGATGTGAGCAACCAAGGCAGAGTCACGGTCTAATCCCAAGGTTAACTGGGTTAAATCGTTAGAACCAATCGAGAAGCCATCAAAGACTTGGGCAAATTCGTCAGCATAGATCACGTTACTGGGCAATTCGCACATCACGTAAACTTGCAAACCATTTTCGCCGCGTTTCAAGCCATTGCTTTCCATTTCAGCCAACACTTTGCGACCTTCATCGGGGGTGCGGCAGAAGGGAATCATCGGAATCACATTGGTTAAGCCCATTTCATCCCGAACGCGTTTGAGCGCTTTACACTCTAAACCATAGGCTTCGCGATAGTTGGGGTCGTAGTAGCGGGATGCACCACGCCAACCAATCATCGGGTTTTCTTCTTTGGGTTCAAACTGACGACCGCCTAAGAGGTTGGCATATTCATTACTCTTGAAGTCGGACATCCGTACAATCACTGGATTGGGATAGAAGGCAGCCGCAATCATGCCGATACCATGGGCCAGTTTGTCTACGAAGAAGTCAGGTTTGTTGTCGTAGAGAGCAGTGAGTTTGGCGATTTCCCGTTTGGCTAACTCGTCTTCGAGTTCGTTGTACCGCAGCAGGGCCAAGGGATGAGCTTTGATGTGGTTGGCAATAATGAACTCTAACCGGGCTAGTCCAACACCGTCACAGGGAATGGAGGATAAACCGAAGGCTTCTTCGGGGTTACCCACGTTCATCAAGATTTGGGTGCGGGTCTTAGGTAGGTTGTCGAGTTGGGTTTCAATGACATCAAAGGGAACTAGACCGTCATAAACCCGTCCTTCTTCACCTTCAGAGCACGATACGGTGACTTCTTGACCAGTGGTCAGCAGTTGGGTGGCATCTCCACAACCGACGATCGCCGGAATACCCATTTCCCGTGCAATAATTGCTGCGTGACAAGTCCGACCGCCTTGGTTGGTGACAATTGCACTGGCTCTCTTCATGATCGGTTCCCAGTCAGGGTCAGTCTTGTTGGTCACCAAAACTTCACCGGCTTGGAACTCGTCGATGCGGTGAACATCAAGAATCACTCTGGCACTGCCTTGACCGATCATTTCACCGACGGCACGACCGCGAACGGCGATGTTGGATGTTCCTTTGAGTTTGTAGTTCTTGAGAATACTGCCAGATTTCTGAGATTGAACGGTTTCGGGACGCGCTTGCACGATGAACAGGTCGCCAGTCACCCCATCTTTTGCCCATTCAATATCCATGGGGGTGTAAGTGCCCCGGACTTCGGAGTAGTGGTCTTCAATAATACAAGCCCATTTGGCCAACTGAAGAATTTCATCGTGGTTCAGGCAGTATTTGCCCCGCTCAGATTCGGGAACGGAAACATTTTTAGTCAGTTTCGATCCACCCAAGTCATAGACCATCTTCAGTTCTTTAGTACCTAGGCGTTTTTCCAGAATTGGACGATAGCCTTCTCGAAGGGTGGGTTTGAAGACGAAGTATTCGTCAGGGTTGACGGCTCCTTGAACGACGTTTTCCCCTAAACCATAGGCAGCCGTAACGAGAGCTGCGTTTTTGAATCCGGTTTCGGTGTCGATGGAGAACATGACACCAGAGGACGCCAGGTCAGAACGTACCATTTTTTGTACGCCAACGGAGAGGGCAACATCAAAGTGATCGAAGCCTTTAACCGTGCGATAGGAGATAGCGCGATCGGTAAAGATGGAGGCAAAGCATTTATGGCATGCTTTGAGAACCGCATCTACACCATAGACGTTGAGGTAGGTTTCTTGTTGACCGGCAAAGCTGGCATCGGGCAAATCTTCAGCCGTAGCACTCGATCGCACTGCCACGTCTACTTCGTTGAGGTTACCGTTGTCTGGATTGCCATACCATTGGCACATTCTTTCATAGGCTTTGGCGATCGCCTGCTCAAGATCTTCTGGGAATGGGGTATCGAGGATCAGCGATCGGGCTTTTTTACCCCGTTGCCGTAAGTTGCTCAGATCTTCGACATCTAGATCGGAGAATAATTCCCGCAGTTTGCTTTCTAAACCTGCGGATTGAATGAAGTAGCGATAAGCATGGGCTGTGGTAGCAAATCCATTGGGCACAACCACACCTTTGGGAGTCAATTGTTGGATCATTTCGCCTAGAGAGGCGTTTTTACCGCCAACTAAGGGAATGTCGCTGATGCCAACTTGTTCAAACCAAAGAACGAAAGCTTCATTTTTTTGAGCTTCACTGGTTACATTTCCTAGGGCTAAGGTTTGAGTCATGGTTCAATATCCTCCATGGATTTTTAATTCAATTCGACTTAGCTAGGCAGCACAGTACAGTAAAGTAATACTTTTTAATGGAGTTTTATTTCCACATACTGCCTGAGAAGTTACGAGAGATTAAGTTCTCTCTCAATTTGTGTCAACTTCTGTAATTTTGGACTATCAACTAACAGTTATTGATCGCTTCAAACCTTGATATACCAAGACTTTAGCGTTTCCTGCTGGGCAACTGCCCGTGATAGTGGCTTTGGATTCACTCTTCTCACAGCCTATTACTTTCTATTAAAATTACAAGGTAGGTACGCCCTGAATCCTTAGTTACCTAAAGGGAAAAAATAGGATGTAGTCAGGGATACAAACATATTTAAATAAACATTAAGGTTAGTAGTATTCGCTTATGAACTATCAACGGAACCCCATAGAAACAGAAGTCTCTATCCCAGAGTCTGCCTGTTTTGTACCAAGCTGTCCGATTCAGTTTGTCCTGGACTTGATTAGTTCTAAATGGTCAGTGTTGATTTTGCGGGAACTGTTCCAAGGCGATCGCCGCACCCATGCCCTTCTGGATGCCTTACCCGGTATTAGCTCTAAAACCCTTACCCTGCGTTTGCGAGAATTGGAACACCATGGGTTAGTCAAACGCACGGTATACCCTGAAATCCCGCCCCATGTTGAATATTCAATTACGGAAAAAGGCCGAGAACTCAAACCCGTTCTACTCTCTATTAAAGAACTCGGAGAGCGATGGTTAGAAACATCATGTTCATGCGATCACATCCGTAACGGTTAGTTAACATCACCTTTTAATTTCCTAGGGACTGTTGTAAACACTCACTTTCAATTAAATCGGAGCTACAGGGTGACTATCATCTTTTTCACCCTCATTCGTAGCAAGCTTTTAAGGATTGGATTTCCTCTTCTGTCACTCTCCGAAAAAGAAGGGGTTAAACCCCTTATCCCTCAAAGCACAATCAATGGTAATCTGAAAGTCAAATCCTATTCACTACAGGTTGCCCTCTTGATTGGCCAAATTAATCCTCAATTAAATTTGTGAACTTTCCAGTCAGGAATCCTAATCATTTCGGGCTTTTTTTGTATTCATATATACAAAAAACAGAGAAAATAAAGATTTCCTAAAGAGCGTAAATTTATGTAAACTCTTTATAGAGTGATGTGAAGCCTTGGTTTCACAGGTTTTTCACATTCACATCCTATGATCATTCATATCAAGGAACACACAAGCAAGGAATTTGTAGGAGTTGATTATGTCCGTAAGTCTACCATCAATCATCCAAGAGCAATTGGTGCAACCCTTCAAATACTGGAACAATGGTGTTCAGGACGCTATGTCCTACCAGAACGAGATGTATACCTATGTTCGTTCTTACAGCCAAGAGAATCGCCTACAAGCCTATAGTTATGCCTGTGACATGGCTGAACAAAACATCAAAAGCTGCATTACTTGCTCAGAGGGAGGTTACAAGATTTGGGTTAATCTCAAGTGCGTATCGAATCATCAGTTAGAGACCAATCAAAACCTGAACTTCAGCCCAGCTTTTTCCTAGTCCTCGCTCGAAAATGGTTCAAACAGTAACCGCGCAGCTCCTTGGATCCGCAGGAGAGGTTGAACAGAGCGAGGCAAGGGAGGAAGATGAATTACAGTTTGCTCGCTATTACAACCCAACGGGTCATGACAATTAGAAGCATAATTCCACACTACATAAGGTTGACAAACCTCTAGATCCATTAAAGACTGACTTAATCGATGATGCTCGGCTAAAATCGCTGGTTGATTCTGAACCACACCAATAAACTCAGTATGCCGAGCATCCTTGACTTTTTTCTGGGCTGCAACTACCCGTTTTCTTAGGGTACGGAGTTCTCCCATAAACTCGGTACGTCCGAGAACATCTTGGTATTTAATCCATAATTTGAACACCCAAGCTAACCAGTCTGCTAAAGCTGTTGGCATTTCTAGAAATCTGAGTAAATGCCCTGTAGGAGCGGTATCCAGAATAATTAAGTCTTGCTCTTGATTCTCTAGGAGTTCCATCACTGCTAAGAGGGCTAAAATTTCATCAATCCCAGGAAAGGAGAGGGAGACCAGTTTACGCCAAGCTTCTGGGCCATAGAGTAATTGTAAATTCTCTTGGGTCGGGGAATCGCCACTGATCATTTCCGCGAGTTCCCACAGATAGGCTTCGCGAAACTGATTGAGCAGGACTTGAGAATCGATTTCAGCGGCTGTAAGGTTGGGGAGATCGATCGCCTGGGGATCGTGGTCTAAAGGCTGTCCAAATGCATCCCCCAAGGAGTGAGCCGGATCGATCGAGATTGCCCGCACTTGCCTTTCAGGATGGGTTTGAGCCATTCCCCAGGCGATCGCCGCCCCCACCGTTGTTTTACCTACTCCTCCTTTCCCACCAATAATAATCAAACGGCGTTGTTGAGCGATAAAATCAGGTAAACCCGGTGAGATGCGATCGGGCCAAATCACTTCAGTCGAGGTAATCCTTGCATCCTGCACCTCTACCGGTGACATCTGAGCAATGACCCCATCTAACGCTGCACCTCCCAACGGAGGACTCGCATACTGAGTAATGCCCAACAGGGGTAAACCTTCTACAAGTTTCTGAAATTGCGGTAGAATCTGTTGCTGCTCTGCATAGCGGTCTCGATCCTCTGGTGATAAATCTTCCGATCTCGCGACCAACCGATTCACCCAAACCCCTCCCAAGGGAATCTGCAACTTTTGCAGAGAAGTCACAAAGCGCCGAGTTTCCTCTAAACTCATGGCTTCAGCAATTCCCACGACTACGCAACGGGTGCGGTCTTGATCTTGTAATAAGGCCCGTCCCGTTTGCAGATCAGACTTCATCTCTTGTAAGAACTCATCCCCTCGATCCCCTTGATAGCGGCCGGTAAATGCTTGGCTGATAGCGCGATGTTTTTCCTGGAATAAATCCAGTGCTTCTAAAAACTGATCGAGAAAATCCATTAATCCCAACAGATTGAGCGCATGACCACTAGGAGCCATATCCACCACCACCCGGTCTACTTCTTTCTCCCGCAACAAGCGCTGAATTTCTAAGATTCCCATTAATTCATCGAGTCCCGGCCAACTTAAATCCCAGACGGGGGTTAAATCTTCGGCCGCTGCAAAACTTCCTCGTTCAACAAGCAGTTGTAGGACTTCACCGTAGCTCTGTTTGAATTCTTGTAATAAGGCTGCTGCATCGAGAGCTTGCACTTCTAAATTGGGCAAATCTGGCAGAGAAAGGCGATCGCCGGTAACTGGACATTGCAACACATCCCCTAGGGAGTGAGCCGGATCTGTTGAGAGCAGCAACACTTTCTCTTGGGGAAACCGCTGACCCCAATACCGGGCAAAACCACAGGAGAGTGTTGTTTTCCCCACTCCCCCTTTACCACTCAAGAGCAATAATTCTAGGCGATCGTATGGATTCATATGAGTTTCTTGCGTCCTAATCCCCTATGGTACAACCAGAACCGTAAGGTTTTCCCTCTTGCCTTTTACCTCTTATATCAAGTCCTTAAATGTTTGCGTCAATTGATCCTTGAGGGGCAAGTTGCTCTAAGCCAATTGTTAAGCGCAACGTCATACAGAAGCGAAAACATCTTGGACGCTCAAGTGTAATTCACGGGCAAACTGGGGCAGCCGATCTAGGAGCTTTTCCCAGCTTGAGCGCTAGAATGAAAGCACCGCATTCAAATCATTATTAGCTATGCTTACTGCATCTCGTTCAGTTGCCATACCTCTAGCCACTAATAGTGATGGTTCCATCTTAATTGCCAATACTCGTGTAACTCTTGATACGGTTATTGCTGGCTTCAAGCAAGGTTTCTCGGCTGAGGAAATTGTATCTCGCTATCCATCCCTAAAATTATCGGATGTGTATAGCACTATTGCTTTTTATCTTAACTATCAGCAAGAGGTTGAAGAATATCTACAACACCGTCAATCTGTAGCACAGGAAATTCGGAAACAGAATCAATTGCGGTTTAACTCGCAAAATTTACGCGATCGTTTGCTCGCACGTCGGGCGACAAAATAGCAATGCTAAAACTACTTGCGGATGAAAATTTTGACAATGCAATTGTCAGAGGCTTATTGAGGCGAGATGTTAGTATTGACATCGTGCGCGTACAGGATGTGGGGCTATCAGGTATAGACGATCCAACAATTCTCGCATGGGCAGCCGACAGAGATAGAGTCCTACTCACCCATGATGTGGCAACAATTACCCGCTATGCTTACGAACGAATGGAGCAAAACTTACCCATGGCTGGTGTCATAGAGATTCCAATGGGTGCGAGTATTGGGCAAGCAATTGAGGATATTTTACTTTTGCTAGAATGCAGCACAGAAAACGAAATTGCAGGACAAATTCACTACCTCCCTTTTTAGACACAGGGACTAATCTTTTATGGGTTTGCAAAAATTTAGTGTAATGGGGGCTAAATGGTTACAACTCTTAATAAACCATCTTCTCTAATTCATGAAATCAAACTTGAAAAAGTTGGCAACTGGAATTTATTCAAATTCAGTGAGTCTCTTCAACTGCCTTTGTTTCTTAGGATTTTTTAAGCATAACTCGCAATCAATTGACGAACCGTAGGAGAACGATACCCTAGAACAATTTTATCTTTAGGAATACCCACATCCATTAATTCTTGGGCAATGCCGGATTCGGTAAAATCCCGTTGAATCCAAATTTTGTCCTCTTTAATCTCTACATGAATCGGACAGCCATAAATGCGCTTTTCATCTTCCCAACCTACATGCAGCAGGAGATAATGCTGGCGCTCTTCATCAAACACAATTTGAGCATCTACGGTTGTATCCTGCTGTCGATATTGCCAATGTTCAAGAATGATTTTTTTGATGGCTTCTACATAATTTAGATTTTCCATTGACTGACTCTCCTTCACAATCTGAGATAAGGCTGTCCATTATGTTAACCTGTAGGGGTCAACGGCTGTTGACCCCTACAAACATAGCGATCGCACAGTGAACCTATGCAAGCCATCCTGTTAAGCAGTGAAGAAGTGGCCAAACGTGCCTACCAAATCTACGAAGGTGAAATTCGCCAAAAGGTTGAGACAGAGGAAAATATTGGCAAAATGGTCATCATCAATGTTGAAACCGGTGACTATGATATTGATGAAACCGGACTACAAGCAGCTAAAAACCTTCAGGCAAAGTCCCCTCGAATCACTTCTGATGAAATTGCTGAATTAGATGGGATTGGAGAGCTAGATCGTATTTTTACTCAGATCCATGCCATGCTTGCTGCTCAACATGCCAATCAGTGTAGTGATAGTCATACTAATTGTAGGTTATCATAATTGAAAGAAATCACAGTTCAAGGAAGATCGTCATGGAAATTTCTTTGCAACCTGACCTAGAAAAACTGATACAAGAGAAAGTACATAGTGGCCAATATAGATCGCCAGATGAAATGGTGAATTGTGCTATCCGTTTATTGGTGTCTGAGTCTGGAATTGAGAAAACGCCAGGAGTCTGTGGGGGAGATGCTTGTATTAGTAAAACGCGAATTCCTGTTTGGTCATTAGTGTGTGATCGCCGTTTAGGAATGACTGATGCTCAAATTTTAGCAGCTTTTCCCGGTTTGAGCGCGATCGATTTGGTCAATGCTTGGCGTTATGCTCAAGCTTATCCAGAAGAAATTGAAATCGCGATTCGGGAAAATGAAGAGATCATGACAGCAGAGATAGGGTAACGTGACCAGATTATATAGTGATGAAAACTTTTCTCTTCCGGTTGTTGAATTTCTGAGAACTTTAGGTCATGATATTCTAACGGCAACAGAAGCCAATCAAGCAAACTTACAAATTCCTGACGATCGAATCTTGCAATTTGCAATCGGCCAAAAATGAGCTATCTTAACCGATAATCGTCGTGATTTTATCCGTTTACATTTATCAACACAAGCCGTTCATTGGGGGATTGTTGTCTGCACAGAAGATCCTGACTTTGAAGGATTAGCAAACCGAATCCATGACGCGATCTCTTTAGAGGAAAGTCTACAGGGAAAATTGATCCGAGTCAATCGCTTACCAGCATCAGGGACTTAATCCTGTAGGGGTCAACGGCCTTTATAATATCAAATCTTTAAATGCTTGCGACAATGCATCGCTGGGAGACAAGGGGCTTAAGCCCCTTGCCCCTCAAGGATCGATTGATGCCAACTTTTCTGGATGTGATATAACTATGATATTTAAACCAAAAGGGCGAACGGCCGTTCGCCCCTACAGGTAGGTTCAGCATTATCTCTGTTTGGAAAGACGCTTGAGACTAGCCAACCCTCCCATCAGAATTAAACCCGCAACCGCAGAAGGTTCAGGGATTTTTTCAGGATTTTCTTGACCGCCATCTATGGTATATACATATGCTGCACCACTGTTGACTCCACGATTATCAGTACGGCCTCCTGAACTATAAGTATTATCAGCCACGTCGCTAATGAGAATATGGTTTCCATAAAGTGCTAATGATTTTCCAAATTGTGCGTGACTACGATCTTTATGCTCTTCAGATAGAACAAATTTTTGGATAAAATCACCACTGGTAACATCAAACAAATAGACTGAACCAGTTTCCTTTCCGCTGTCATTTCTATCAGAGCGAGAAGTGATTACAGCATAGTCATTGTGGAGTGCTACTGAATAACCAAACTGGTCACTTGCAGCCCCATCTGGCGCTAGAAATTCATGTAGAAGACCACCAGTTTCTGTATCAAATAAATAAGCAGAACCACTATTATCTCCTCGCTCATCATCACCATATGAGCCAATAAGAACATGATTTCCGCTGAGTGCTACAGATTGAGATCGACGAGAACTAGCAAAAAAGTCTCCATTAGCAATAATATCAGGCGTTACAAACCGATGCAGTAAATCTCCATTGGTCGTGTCAAATAAGTAAACTGAACCGTTAGAACGTCGGGAATAGTTAAGATCCAGAGTTTTAGTAACGATAGCATAATTTCCATCCAGAGCTACTGGAAAACCGGCTATCTCACTAAATGTATGAGGAGGGACGAACTTTTGTAGTATTGTTCCACTGGAAAGGTCGAACAAGAAAGCCGAGCCGCCAAGTGATGGATTATCCCAATCAGCAAACGAGCCAATTAGAGCCAGATTGCCATCGACATCTACAGAATGTCCAAAACCTTCACCTCTATTTTGTGGATTTATAGCAGAGAAAGGGAGAGTTAGGACATAATAGAAAGACAAAGTTAGCGATCGTGAGATTATGCCAGCAGCTT
>NZ_JAGHZN010000032.1:0-83426 GCF_017746735.1 Roseofilum sp. Guam
AGATGCCTACCTTTCCCTTTGTCCTTTTGGACGCAGTGCAGTCAGCCATTTTCACTGCTCTATAGTCATGAGGGTTCAACCGATAAGTTCGCTTTCGCTCACCATTGTTAGTTGGCTTGGGGAGCGACTTAACACTTTGGCTAGTGTTGGGTTCCCCTTTATACCCCGCTTCAATCCTGTGGTTATGAGTCACAAGATTGGGGGTATTGCCGTTGTCTACCCATGCAATTATGGGTGAAGTCCAGATATTCCAACCGATTTGGAACAGTCTCTCAGTTATCAAGGGGTATGAAACCCTTGCCAGTTCTACGCTTCAAGGTTTCCCTGTCCACTTTTGAACTGAACGAATCACACAGTATCGGGAAAATGATCGATTTGAGCATAGCCACTAAAGAGTAGGTTTTTGCCTTGAGTTTCCAGGCGATTAATCCGCAAGGTTACCCCATCTAGGTTAAATCGATCTAAATCAACCATATCATTCAAGATGTCAGCCAGCGCTTGGGTAAAGCTTTGAGCGCGATCGCACAATTCTGGGGGAATATTATCCGGTTCAAATTGAGCGTCACTAAACAGGATGCGCCGCCGACGTTCCACCACCAACGTTGCTCTCATGGCGATCGGAATTAAATCAGCATTGCCCACATCTGTTATCGCAAACAGTCGAATTTGGTTGTTGGGGAGCAACTCAACCGATACCTCCTTAAACGAAACAGGGTGTCCTCCAGATAACTCCGTCAAAGCCGGCTGCGTCAAATTCTCCAACCGTTTCGTCACCAATTTTGCCTGGAAGGACTGGTTAATACCAGACTCAGACAAGGTAATTTGGGCAACTGCTTGAGTCGGTTGCTTCAAGCGCAATTTCCCCCCCAGCAGAGCGCCAAAATCAAGGGCTACAGCATCTGTCTGAAAAGACATCTCTTCCATGGGAAAATCATTACGAATGACCAACCCCCGCCCTTGCATTTGCAAACCATCGATCGCCCCTTGTAGAAGTTTGCTGGATGGATAACAGCGAATAGACACCTCAATCGATTCACTACGGGTGAACAGATGACGAAGAGACTGGCTCGCCACGCTATTGAGGAGTTTCTCTCCCATATCTGTATTTCCAGGACTACCAAAGAAACCGGTGACACCAGTAAACATGCTGTTTTTGGGTTAGATACAAGTTCTACACTCGATTAATGTAACAAACTGTAAAGCAACCGACAACAGGCCACCCCTGAAGAAGGAGCAATCTGACTGAGAGGACAGGTTTTAGGATCGGGGAATACAGAACGTTGCACTCTGGTGACAAAGGAGTACAGCTTGAAGGCTTAGCTCCTAACCCATACAAGTCCCTATTATTGCCATAGATCAAAACAGGTCAAACATTTTATTAAGAATCAATTCAACAGCTTGAGAATAGTTTAAGGTTAAGGCAACCTAGTATAAGAGAAGTACGCAAGACTTCAGAAATTAATAGATAAGTCAAGCTTGATTCTAAGCATCTTCCGAGGTTATAACTATGCATACTTTAAATCACGATCTAGATACTAAATTGATAGAGGCAGATGGCCGATACCTCAATACGCAAGAACTTTATCCCTTAGAGCAGTATTTACAAAGCTATCAACTCCGGCTACAAACCTATCAGCTTCTGAGTGAAAACAGTGAAAAGCTGATTGTGAATACCCTCCGTAAATTTGCCCAAGCCTATCCAGAGTTGATTAAAAACCATGGCGCTCGATGCAAATATGATATGGGGTCTGTAATCCGTTATATTGCCTTGTCAATTTTGCGTAATGACGAGTTGTTCTTCAAAGAACAAATGATGTTTTGGTTAGACACTATTTTAGTGGCCTACAAGCGCACCAGTCATTGCACGAGGGTTTATGACTATTTGCACAAAGAAGTCGATCGTCTGTTACCCCCTAACTGTAGTAGTTTAGTGCATCCTTATATAAAACTTATTACGGTGATGTTGAACTCCCATGTTTAAGTAAATCTATCCTACTTGTGGAGGAGAATAAACCCATGAACTGCCCCCTTAAATCCATAACTGTCAGTCGCACTTCATCGCTTGAAGAACGGCAGCAGGCACTTGTTTCTATCTACTACCAAGTGTTGGAACGTCAGCCTTATCAATATGAGAACAAGGTTTTGAAGAAGGCAGAACATCAGTTTTTGCATGATAAAATTGGAGTCCGTCGATTTTTGAAAGAGCTAGGTCATTCTTCAGTTTATCTAGATTCTTTTTATCACCGTTACTCCAACGTGAAGTTCTTAGAAATCTGCTTAAAGCACTTCCTGGGGCGTGCGCCAAAAGATCAGGTAGAAATTCAACGCTATTCGCAGATTTTAACGACGAGAGGGGTCGATCAGTTAATCACCTCAATTCTTGATTCAGAAGAATACCGGAAGGTGTTTGGGTGTTTTACCATTCCCTATGCGCGATCGCTAAAATATTACGACTCTCCTAAATCTTACCTAGAAACCCAGTGGTTGAACGCCGAGCATATTGGACAACGGGGAACCTCCATACCGACTCGGTATTGGCATGACTTAGGCTTGGTGTGTGAAGCAGGGGTTTGTCATCCTGAAGCCGGTGAAATCCTCCATCCTCCAATTTCCAACGAGGTTGAACTCGCCGTTCAGCAGCTCGTTAGACTCATTGAATCTGAACAAGGAAAACAAGCGTTAGCCTCGATGGCACCTCAAAAACTGGAAAAACTACGGGCAGTGATTGGTTAATGATTCAGCCCTATTCGTTCTGTCTCCATAACTCAAACCTGCTTCAGCAGGTTTTTTGTTGTCTAGAGCAATTATGCCGTAGGAATCTTAAATTTGTTATCACAAAGGAGATTCTGTCCTATCTTAAAGATCAACCTTATGTTTGATCGTCATCTTATGCGTAAACGAGCAACCCGCTGGATCTCTCGCCTGCTCTTATTTGCGGTTGTATTCAGTTTCATCGTAGTCAACAACCATTTAAGCTGGAGTCTATCCCCTAAGACAAAAGAGTCTTCAGATCGACAAGAGTTAATCAAGCTCGTTAACCATATCGAGCAGGTATGGAAACAAGATTTTACCAATTACTTCCAATCCGATCCTAGAGATATCGAAGACCTACAAGCACCAGAAATTGCCCAATTTCTAGCTCAAAAGGAGAAAGAAACAGGACAAACTCCAGCCCTTGTGTATATCCATCCGATGCCGGATAACCTAGAATTACTGTTGATCACGCCGGAGGGTAATCTGACGTATCATCAGGTTCCAGAAGCATCGAGGAGTAACCTGGTGACTATAATGAATGAATTTCGCTCTACGGTTACGAATCCCCGATATCTCCGCACGACGCGATATAAAGCTTCAGCGCAACAACTCTATGAGTGGATTATCAGTCCGATAGAAGCCCAATTAGAGACAGAAGGGATTGACACCTTGTTGTTATGTACAGGAGTGGGATTAAGATCGGTTCCCTTTGCTGCTTTGTTTGATGGTGAGCAGTTTTTAGTGGAAAAATATAGTTTGGTGATGATCCCAGCGTTTAACTTAATGACGGTAGGTACAGAAAATACCCAAAAGACCCAACTTTTGGCTATGGGAGCTTCTGAATTTCAGGAGTTAGAACCTCTCCCCGCTGTTGCTCTAGAATTGGAATTGCTCCGTGATGGTGGGGTACAAGGGGAGAGAGCTTGGGAAAGTCGAGCCTTTTTCAATGAAGAATTTACCTTAGATAACTTACAAACCCAATTGCAATCCCAGGATTTTGATATTGTTCATTTAGCCACCCATGCTGAATTTCAACCAGGACAACCGCAGCAATCCTATATTCAATTTTGGGATAGTCAGCTCACGCTGGATCAGATTCGCCAACTGCCGTTGGACGATCCACCTTTGGATTTGCTGGTGCTGAGTGCTTGTCGAACAGCTATTGGCGATCCAGAGGCGGAGTTAGGATTTGCCGGGTTGGCGTTTGAAAGTGGGGTACAATCGGCATTAGCGAGTCTTTGGTATGTCAGTGATGGGGGAACGTTGGCGCTGATGAGTGAATTTTATCAGCAGTTACCCCGATCGCCGATTAAAGCGGAAGCCTTGCGCCAAGCGCAAATTTCCCTCCTGCGAGGACAGGTGAGTTTAAGAGATCGGCAATTACGGGGAAGTCGGGGAGCGGTAGACTTGCCTTCAGAGTTGGGGAATTTGGCGATCGAAAATTTGGCAGCCCCGTTTTATTGGGCGGCATTTACCCTAATTGGTTCTCCTTGGTAGAGGATAGGGGGATGGGGAGTGCAATACGCCAGAATGGGAAAAAATGAATCTGAATTGGAGGATATGCTGATGAGAGTTAGCTCTCAACGCAGACAATGGGTTGCGGTTGCTCTGGCAACCGTGCTGTTGGTATCCGGTTGTGCCGGTGGTACAGGAACATCGTCTTCAAGCAGTAGCCAGCGGAATACACCCACCCAAACGCAGCCCCAGAAGACTTCAGAAGATACCACTCAATCGTGGCAAAATACCCAACGGGAAACCACCCAACGCAATACTGCACCAGCAGTGAAGAAAGAAGCACTTCCGGGTTCTAGTTTTAACCGCTTTTTCCCGAAGTCTGGGGATGGGTATCAGGTGGTTGCGGCTCAGGAGAAAAAGGGATTTGCTGAGTATAAGCTCAAGAAGGGGGGCACGGATATGGCGGTTTTGTCGATTTCCGATACGATCAGTTTGCCTGCGGCTCGGAAAAAATATGAAAACACTACCCAGAGGATTGGAGGATTTCCGGCGGCGAGTCAGGGTAGCAATATTACGGGAGTTCTGGTGGCAGATCGGTTTCAAGTGAAGGCACAATCTCGCGATCAGTCGTTTACACAAAGCGATCGCCAAGCTTGGCTGCAAAAGTTTGATTTACAAGGGTTATCGAGACTACAATAAACTGAATTGTTGAAGACAAGAGGCTGGGCCCCTTGTCTTTCAAGACTTAATGGATACAAACTTTTAAGGATTATTTGATATTATCATGCTCGATTTTCTCAAGCCTTGGTTAGGTCGTTCTTCAGAGCCGATTAAAGCGAACGTTGAAATTTACACTTGGCAAACCTGCCCATTCTGTATCCGAGCCAAATTATTATTGTGGTGGAAAGGCATTTCCTATACAGAATATAAGATCGATGGAGATGAAGAGGCTCGAAACCAAATGGCAGAACGGGCACAAGGACGGCGCTCCGTTCCACAAATCTTTATTAACGATCGCCACATCGGAGGCTGTGATGAGCTGTATGCTTTAGACGAACAAGGAGAACTCAATCCTTTACTGATCCAATAAATCTGGGGGATGGGGGGATGGGGAGATAGGGGGTTTTAATCAAATGAAACAGCCTTGTTTAAATCACCCATTATATCAACACCATCACTACTGGATGACTCGCGCTCTGGAGCTGGCACAAACCGCAGGTGAAGCAGGGGAAGTGCCTGTGGGAGCGGTAATTGTGGATAGTGAGGGACATTTAATTGCAGAAGGAGCCAATCATAAAGAGTGCGATCGCGATCCGACTGCCCATGCTGAGATCTGTGCCATTCGTGCTGCGGGAGATCGCCTCAAATCTTCTTATTTAGAAGGCTGTACCCTCTATGTTACCTTGGAGCCTTGCCCCATGTGCGCTGGGGCTATTATTCATGCTCGTTTACAGCAGTTGGTTTATGGGGTTGATGACCCCAAAACCGGTGCGATTCGCACCGTATTAAATCTTCCTGATAGTCCCGCGTCTAACCATCGTCTTCAAGTCTTATCGGGTGTACTTGAATCTCCCTGTCGTCAGCAATTACAATCCTGGTTTGCTCAACGTAGAAGGGGGTAGGGCGAAGCACTAGAGAATAGGGAAGAAGGGACTAACGAAATAGTTAAGATGGCTTGATTCCCCTATTCCTACCCGTTTTATCAACCTTTTAACATCTGCATGGGTAACACAATAGTAAACGCAACAAACGGGATATCATTACCACTATTGACCTCAATTTTTCCGCCTAAACGCTCAGTCAATTTTTTCACTAAAGCCAGCCCTAAACCCGTTCCCCCTTGTTTCCAAGGATCGGCACTCGGAATCCGATAAAACTTATCGAAAATCCGATCTAATTCAGCTTGGGCAATTTCTACACCTGTATTTTTGACCTCAATCCATAGCTTAGGACGACTCATAATACCATCCTGATTGGCCGGTAAAAACTCTAGGGGTTCCTCTAACCAAGCCTTAAATTGAATCGATTCTTCTGGGGGCGTATATTTACAGGCATTATTCAATAACTCCGCAATGACTCGCTCTAAACTAAAGGTTTCCGAGAGAAAATCAGGAATATCATCCGCAATTTCAATCACAAGGTGTTGTTGACGATGGTGGGAACGATCGCGGAAAGAGGGTAGAACTTTTTCCATAAAGTCAACCAAATTAATCCGATCCAGTTCACTGGGAGCTTCCTGATTTTCCAATCGCTGGAGATCGAGCAAATCATTAATTAGATTGATTTCCCGCTCACATTCAGCCCCCAAAATTTGTAAGTAATGGGTCAATTTTTTCTCTAACCCTTCCCGTTGGGGATGGGGAGTTTCCGGTGGAGGATTAATTTCAGAAGTCATATATCGCTCTAAGGAGATATTGAGCATCCGAATCGCCATTTTCATATTTGAAACCGGAGTGCGCAGTTCATGGGAAACAGTACTGAGAAAATCATCCTTGAGATGATTGAGTTTTTCCAATTCCTTCACTTGAGCTTGTGAGGATTGAAACAAACGGGCTTGACGGATGGCGATCGCACATTGATTCGCCACTTGCTGCACCAATCGAAGTTCTAGCTCACTAAACTGATACTCCGCATGGTGGACCAGCCACAAATCCCCCAGCACTCCTTGATTGTCAAAAATAGGACAAGCTAACATTGCCGATCGCCCCCGTTCCGGATTGGGCAACAAGGAGCAAAATTGAAAATACTGCCCACGAAGCAGTTGTTGATACAACTCAGGAAACTTAGCTAATTTTGCCACCCGGCCATGAATTGCCGGAATAGTCGCCGCATATTCCGAGCAAATGGTAGACGTTCCCTTCTCTAAGTCATACAGAGAAGCATTACATCCCTTAATTCCCAACACTAACGTCAATTCGCGGACAGCAGTTTGCCAAATTTGGGTTTCATCTAAACTATCTCGAACTTTATCCGTAATCCGCTTGAGCATGGCCTCAAACTTTAGTGCTTGCTCAAGTTGACTGGTTCGCTGCTCAACCATAGAGTCAAGCTTGGGAGAGTCTGTTGTCGAAGGTAAGGAAGATGGATGGGAATTAGGAGGCTGAATGCTCATAGCTGTGGCTCAGTGCAAGTCGTTTAGAATCAAGATCGGTTTTAGCACAAGGTCTAAGAACTATTCCTTATCAGGGTATCGAACTTAAAGCGAGTAATCCGTTTAATCGAGGTCAAAATCCGATAAACTGGGGAATTTCTAATCAAACCTATAATGAAATTTAATATTTGTTAGGGCCATTTACACCGGAGTGGTAGAATTACCGAGAGTAAACCCCATATAGGTTAGGAGATGGCTCAGTTGCCCTCAAGTGACCCTTGGCAAACAGTTGGCCCACAGCTTACCCTCCGCCCATTTCCGCCTTTGTACTCTCTTCTGTGTCCCTCTACCGAGCTTATGCGTTCTATTGATTCTCATCAATGTTAATTCGCCTATCAGATGACAACATGCTGAAAAAGGCTTATCATTACTTAACATTAGATCCGTCACAATCCAATAGAATCGACAAAAAACTTAAAACCCTTATGAAACCCGAACTCCAAACCAAAGTTGCCCAAGGATTAGTTACTGGTGGTGCTGCCCTATTTTTAATTGGCGGTGTCTGCGTTGCTTCTGGACTGCTCTCTCTGAAAAGTGTCCCTCCTGGATTACCCGGTACAGCCCTACTGATGGAAGTAGCTGGCTTAGGATTAACGGAAAAAAACCGAGAAGCTTAGACTTAACTCAGATGGAAACAGACCAAGCAATAGGGACTCGCATCGCTACACCAGCCCTTCTCGCAGGGCTTTTACCGCTACTTGTACCCGGTCATCGACTGCTAACTTATTCATAATTCCCCGTACATGGGTTTTGACCGTATTCGGACTGAGGTAGAGTTGCTCGGCAATCTGAGGATTGCTATATCCTTCCACCATTAACTTCAGCACTTCTGATTCACGCTCTGATAAATTGGCAATATTGCCTTGGGGAGTGGGGGGTTTGAGATGACTAATCACTTGACGGGCAATTTGGGGATCGAGATAGGTTGCTCCTTCCTGAGCAGCAGAAATCGCGGCCAAGAGTCGGTCTACATTAGCCCCTTTAATACAATAGGCATCTGCTCCACTAGAGAGGGCGGCAATAATTTCATTTTCCGTGGTATGAGAGGTGAGCATGACGACCCGTGTATGGGGGAGTTCAGCTTTAATTTGTTGGGTGGCAGCAATACCATCTAGGCGAGGCAGACCAATATCCATGACAACTAAATCGGGTTTGAGTTGTTTGGCGGCTTGAACGCCAAGGTAACCATCTTCCGCTTGGCCGATAATTTCCAAGTGAGGGAATTCGGTTAGGGTTTGTTCTAAGCCCAGTTGCATCATGGGGTCATCTTCAACAATGAGAACCCTTAAGGGAGTCGGGTGTTCTGGGGAAGGAAACATAAAGTAATTGCGCTATGGAATTGGCGCTCATGAATAAACTTAGGAAAGATTAATTGGGAGGTTGGGTGGTGGAAGTCGTCGCGATCGCGACTACACCATAAACAGATATTCCCTGATAACGCAAGGCTTGGGTTGCAGATTGCACCGTTGCCCCTGTGGTATAGATATCGTCCAACAATAGCACAGGGGAGTGAGGATCACGGGAAATCCGAGCCGTGTTCACAGTAAAGGCATTTTTGAGATTTGCACGACGTTCGTCGGCTCTTTTACCAAATTGGGCTTCGGTTTCACGGGAGCGAATCAGACCATTGGTAGATAAGGGAAAACCTGTAACTTGGCAAAAACTGGCGGCTAGGCGTTCGGCTTGGTTAAATCCCCGTTGTTTGAGTTTTTCCGGATGGAGGGGAATGGGAATCACCAGAGGTGAAACTGGTTTGGTCGTATGGGTAGCGATCCAAGCTTCTCCTAACCATTGTCCCAGGGGGCGGGCAATTTCGGGATGGTTATCATATTTTAGGCGGGCGATCGCCCCTTTGAGCTGTCCTTGATATTTTCCCCAAACCCAAACGGGCATAGATTTTGACGCGCAAGTATAGAGTCGGCGATGGGAGGGGCAAAATTGCAATTGACGCAAGGCTCTCGAACAAGTTGAACACAACACCTCCTCATCCGTTGGGCGATCGCACATGGGGCAATTCGAGCGCAAAAACAGATTCAGAATACTATCCGTGACTTGAGTCCAAAATCCCATAATAATGAGTAATGAATCATTGAATTAATCTATATGATGCCTGTGACCCTTTCCTCGACTGCCATCCAAGTTATTAAAATTGGAGCAACCTTGCTCATGAGTGGGGCGATCGCCCTAGAATCCTATAATCTCATCCACCCCTTCATCAATGCATCCCTTCCCAGCCTCATTTTCGGGTTCATTATTCTAGCGCGAGTCGCTCTCATCATTCATGGGCTAGAGGCGATCGCTGCTGCCTATTTAGCCCGCTCTCACCAACAAAACCCCCTCAAAACCGCCATCTACACCTTTTTTGTTGGCACCATCGGGTTATGGGAAATCTTAAGGGAATAGGCAATAGGGAGTTGGAAGTGGGTCATTTAACTTGTAGTGGATTCCCTAGGGGTTTTAAACTGCTCTTCCAACTGGCGATATCGATCCACCTCAATAATTTCCTCAAATTCGGGGAACGAGAGATCCGCTTCTGTTCTTCCCGTAGTTCCCTCTGCCCTTAAGCGCTCGAAGCACTCTCGCATCGCCTGAGTAGCTGCAAACAAACCCGACAGCGCATACACCCCAACCTTAAAACCCAACGCCTGCAACTCAGAGCGCCTTAAACAAGGAGTTTTACCTCCCTCAATCAAATTGGCAAACAAATGGACATCCGTTCCAGCAAACGAATTAGAAATCTTCACCAACTCTTTCACAGACTGGGGCGCTTCAATAAAGATAATATCTGCTCCCGCTTCGGCATATAACCGCCCCCGATCGATCGCCTCATCTAACCCTAACGGCGCTCTCGCATCCGTGCGCCCCACAATCACCAAACCACTCTCGCCCCTTGCATGAACAGCCGCCTTAATTTTCTCCACCTGTTCAGCAGCCGAAATGACTTGTTTTCCCTGAAAATGACCGCACTTTTTCGGCCAAACTTGATCTTCAAGAATAATGCCAGATACGCCCGACCGAAGTGCCTCAGTCACCGTGCGCATCACATTGAGCGGATTGCCATAACCCGTATCGAGATCCGCCACCAAAGGAATAGAAATCGATTCAGCCATTTTGCCCACACTCTGGAGGGTTTCTGTCGCGGTGAGTAACCCATAATCCGGTAATCCCAGGGTAGAAGCAGAAATCCCAAACCCACTGGTAAACACAGCTTCAAAGCCCACTTGGGCAGCTAACTTCGCTCCCAGGCAGTCATAGACTCCAGGTAAAATAAGGGTTCCCGGTTGGTTCAGAAGGTATCGTAACTGATGCCCTGACATAAGACTTTAGATAAGCTTTCAATAGGTCTAGCCTAGCATTAGCAGCGCTCAGGAGTGACTTGACCAAGAGGTTTCCAGTTCTAGAGATTGGGGAGGAACAGAAAAGGTAGATTGAGGAGTCCGATCTTGGACTTGTAAAAGATGAATCCCCATAAATAAGAGGATAGGAAAGCTTAACCAGTTAACCCAATTCCAAATCGGGTGAATGTTGGAGGAGTGTTTTTTGGGATTCATGGAAGTTTCCTCAGTACGATCAAGGTTAGGAACCAATGGGAAGGGGATGATTGTTCTTAGAATGGCATAGATGGGATCAAAGCAGTGTGAGGGTTAATGCCAATTTTAAATTGAGTTGGGATCTATAATCGCAGAACCGATGAATTTCAGTAGCGGTTGAGTCAGGGGTAGAGTACGGTTAAGAAACTGGACGAGGGGAGATTGATGGCAGAGACGGAAGTTAGCCAGAGATCCAATTGAGGATAATTTGGGGTAAGTTAAGGATTTGTTGCCAAAGTTGGTTGGGGTTAACTCCAAAGAGTAGTTGCAGGATGAGGATAATTCCGGCAACAGTTAGGGCTGTGCCAACGGTTAACTTAACAATTTTCACTAGCCAGATAAAGACCAGCCAGGAAATGATCAAAGCAGCGATGAGTAGAATGAGGTCTGTGGGCATGAGTTTAATACTCTCGATAGAGTATTTTGAACGGTGGCGAAGGACGGTTAAGCAAGGGAACTGATGTATTTGAAGCACCTCTATCTTAAGCAATTTCGCAATTATGTGGAGCAGGCAGTGACGTTTAGCGCTCCGAAAATTATTTTGCTGGGGAATAATGCCCAGGGGAAGTCAAATTTATTAGAGGCGGTGGAACTGTTGTCTACATTACGATCGCATCGAGCAAAGGGCGATCGCGATTTGGTGTTTCAGTCTCCGGATCATCCTCCGTCTATCGGTCAAGTGAGCGCTCTTTTGGAGCGACAAACCGGCGAAATTGACCTGAAACTGGTTTTGCGAGCGAGTGGGAACCGGACATTAGTACTCAATCAGGAAGTCCAGCGACGACGGAGGGATTTTTTAGGGGCGCTCAATGTGGTGCAGTTTTCCAGTTTAGATTTAGATTTGGTGCGCGGATCTCCGGAAAACCGACGTTTGTGGCTCGATACACTCCTGACGCAACTCGAACCGGTCTACGATCCGATGTTACGCCAATATCAGCAGGTTTTGCGTCAACGCAATGCTCTACTGCGGCACTTTCAAGAGGCCGAGGGGCACGAAAATCCCCAAGAGTTAGCCCTCTGGGATGCCCAGTTAGTCTCTGTGGGCGTGCGTTTAATTCGCCGACGCGCTCGGGTGTTAGAGCGGCTTACGCCGATTGCCCAGGCATGGCATGACAGTATCAGTGGATCGACCGAAAAATTATCGATCGCCTATAATCCGAGTGTATTTTGGGATGGGGATTCTCGATCGCCGGTAGACGCTATTGAGGGGGCATTTTTCCAGAAACTAGCAGATCGAGCGATCGCTGAGAGCGCCCAAGGAAGCACTTTGGTTGGTCCCCATCGAGATGAGGTAGACTTCTATATTAACGGGACTCCTGCCCGTCAGTATGGCTCCCAAGGGCAACAGCGAACGCTCGTTTTAGCCTTGAAGTTAGCCGAATTAAAATTAATTTCTGAGGTAGTAGGAGAATCGCCTTTGTTATTGTTGGATGATGTCTTAGCGGAATTGGACTTAACGCGCCAAAATCAGCTTTTAGACGCGATCGCTGACCGGTTCCAAACCCTGATTACTACCACCCATTTAAGCGCATTTGAGCAAAATTGGTTACATTCTTCTCAGGTTTTTCGGGTTCAAGAAGGTCACATTTACTCTCAGCAAGATTAAAATTTTTAGTCTAAGCTTGTATCCGCTAAAAATTCCAGTAAGATCAAAGAGATTTGTTAAAGCACCAAGTTATGAGTTTTTAGCGCTCATAAGACATCTATTTCACACGAGTGTGAGAGGAAAACGACGATGAACGATCCAGGACAACCCAAAGATATGCGCGATCGCCTGGGAAATGTAGAGCAGATCCGGGACTTACTCTTTGGCGAACAGCAACGGGAACTCGATACCCGACTGGAGGTATTGGAGAGTACGATCAAGGATCTCAGGCAAGAGATGGGAGATCGTCTCAATCAGCTCAAAGAGCAGTTCTCGAATGAACTGCGATCGAATTCCTATGCCCTAGAGAAAAAAATTCAGTATGTGACCGTAACCCATACGGAAGACTTCACCGAATTCAAACAAGACCTAGAACGGACGCAGAAAAACTTTAATGAGCAAGTTAAAGGGTTAGATAAAATCTTACATAACCAGACAGAAAGTTTAGAGCAAAATATTCGCCATACCAAAGAATCTTTGCAAAAAGAACTGCATGACCTCACCGGGCAAATCCAAAACGAATTAAATAAATATGTCAATGGACTGCAAGATAACAAGATTTCCCGTGATGAATTCGCAGAAGTATTATTTGACCTGTGTATGAAAGTCAAGAAAACCGATTTGGTTCGAGAAATTGAAGGATCGGAAGTCAAGGCAGATTTGTTATTGCCTGAACAACACTCTTAGCAGTGTAAGTGCAAATGAGGGGATCGGAGATCGGGGTATACTATGGTTTTATCAGATCGACAGTCACAAGAGAAGCGTTCTCAATCCTCTTCTGAGCCTAGATTAGAATCGACGCTGGAGAGAGAGAACATCTTTAATTGGTTGAGTCCAGATCAGCCCGTTATAGAAATGGAGCCAACTAGACCAAACGCTTCTGTTTCATCTAGGCTCCCTGAAGCTCGACAGGGATGGGAGGATACCCTCGATTTATTATCCGATCTGCTGCTCGATCCGCAACCGGAATCTCGATCATCATCTGGATTTTCAGGAGAAAATTTACCTCCTTTAATCTTGAAAGCAGAATTGGAGGAAGAAAAAACTTCCCTCGATTCTGCCCTTCCTCAGAGTCCCCTTGAACCCAAAATTACCAACAGTCCATCCAAATCTGAACACAAAGACCAACACCAACAGGACGATATCTCTCTCCAAGTTATTCAAAGTCTATTGTTGCCTTCAGAATCTCCTGCGTCTAGCCAATCTTTGGCTGAATCTCGCTCATTATCCACTAATCTCTCGACCTTAAGCCCTGTATCTGATCTGAGTTTAGAGGAGCGATTAACCCAACTTGAACAGCAAACAGCACTGATTAATCCCCTACTGCCTTTAATCTCTGAACTCTTAGGGTTTGATTTAACGGTTTCTCATGAGCAAAGTATTCGGGTGCTAACTCCGATTATTGACAAAATTATTGAAAATCGCGCCCAACAGGATTCCGAAGCCATGAGTGGAGTATTGGCGGATTTGATTCCCGCGGCTATTGCCGAAGAAATCCGGCGATCGCCCCGTGAAGTCGCTAAAGCCTTAGCTCCAGAAGTGAGTCTAGCCATTGAAGAGCAAATTCGGATTGACCGCCACGCGATCGCCAAAGCCCTTGGTCCGGAAATGGGCCCCGCCATTAAAGAACAAATAGAATGTGAACGGGAAGCCATGGTTGATGCCCTCTATCCGGTTATTGGCAATACCATTGCTAAATATATGGGTGATGTCATCAAATCCATTAATCAAAAGGTAGAAAGTACCTTTACCTTAAAGGGAATTAAACGAAAAATTAAAGCCAGAGTGCAAGGAATTTCTGAAGCAGAACTGATTTTCCAAGAATCAATGCCCTTTACTATCCGAGCTATTCTTCTCATTCATAAAGCCTCGGGTCTAGTCATTAGTGAATACCAACCCTCAGAAGCCAACCCACTAGAATCGGACATGCTAGCTGGAATGCTCACCGCTATTCGGAGTTTTGTCAATGACTGTATCTCTTCTGATGAAATGGCCTCAGAAGTCAATGAAATTGAATATGATGATTGCAAAATCATGCTAGAAGTTGCTGGCTATTCCTATCTGGCTGTGATCATCAAAGGAGAACCCTCTAAAGCCTTCTTACAAAAAATCAGAGAAACCTATGCTTTCCTTTTGCAAAAATTTGGAGACCCCATCAGTGAATTTGATGGCGACCCCGACACCATCCCCGAACAAATCCCTGAACATTTAGAACAACTCTTTGCCCAGAGCGAGAAAAAACAGGAGGATGACTTCCCTTGGGCCTTAATCATCCTCATTTTAGGGGTGATCGGAGCAATTTCTATCCCTTGGATTTGGACTTCTCACCAATGGCAGAAAGCACATAACTTAGAAGTTCAAACCCGTCAAGCCTTGCTTTCATCTCCAGAACTCTCTGTTTATGCCATTACTCCCAATGTCAATCGGGAAACGATCCAATTAAACGGCAGAGTTCCCAATGAATATTTACGCTTAAAAGCCGGACAGATTGTATCAGAAATCATTCCAGATCTCACCTTAGATAACGATATTGTAGCGGTTAATCTTCCTCCTGATTTAGATGCAGCCGCTACAGAAGTGAATCGGATCGTTGAAATACTCAATCAACTCGATGGAGTCAGTATTACAGCTACCTATAGCCAAGGAAATGTCACTCTTTCAGGAACAGTCGTTGAAATTGCCGATCTAGAGAAAATATTAGACTCTTTAGAGGGGATTACCGGAGTAAGTAGTGTGTTTAGTCGCATTCAACTCCAAGCCTCTCCGTTGGAAACGAAGTTTTACTTTGAATCGGGTTCCAACAAACTGCATCCAGCGGATCGGACTGAAGGCATACCCAAGATTGCTCAATTTTTAAACCAATATCCAGAATTTGATTTAATGATTATAGGACATAGCGATAAGATCGGTGGTTGGGGTGAAAATCAAAAGCTCTCTTGGCAACGAGCAGAAGCGGTGAAAATGGCTTTACAACAACAAGGCATTTCAGCCCAACGCCTCAAAATCCAAGGAACGACAGAACCCCCACCCGGGATCAACTCTACGGATGCGCTGGCTTTAAGTCGCTGTGTTCGGTTTGAGTTATTTCGTCCGATTAAAGTAGGAAATTAAAATGGCTAAAATTTCTAAAAAAATTTGTATGGTTGGGGACTTCAGTGTGGGTAAAACCAGTCTGATTCGCCGCTTTGTTGACGGTCAATTTGATGATAAATATTTATCTACCGTGGGGGTGAAAATTTCCCGTAAAGAGGTGAATCTTCCTGAAGGAGCAGAGTTGCAATTGCTCATTTGGGATATTGAAGGACAAACTAAATTTAAGGCGATCGCTCCCAGCTATCTGCAAGGAGCAAAAGGAGCGATTATTGTCGGCGATGTTAGCCGACAAGAAACGATAGAGAACATCCCCACTCATCTCAATTTGTTCACGAAAGTTAACCCCAAGGGTAAAATGGTTGTTGCGCTCAATAAAGCGGACTTAGTCGATGACCAAAAACTAGAAGCCCTCTTGAAAAACAATCAATATCCTGACCAACCCGTGATTAAAATCTATGGAACGTCAGCCAAAAGTGGAGATAATGTTAATCAACTCTTCCAAGATTTAGCTCAGGCAATTCTGGCAATCAAGTAATTCATGTGTCAACTGATTGTTCCCCATCATATTGAATATTTAATTTTAAACCAAGAGTTGATTGTTCAGGACTATTCCGTGGGCGCAGAACGCTTTATTGGAGAGGAAACAGCATTAAGAACTGGGGAAATATTACATCAGTATTTTCCCGAAACCGTTGGTTTAGAAGATATCTTAGATTCAGTGCTGACTGGAGAACTCGATAGCTTTGATCTGAAGGCGATCGCGCGTTCTCCGAATTCAGACACTCAGTTGTATATCGACCTCTATTTTATCCCTAATCCTAAGCCTAGTGAGCATCACCGTCTCATTTTATTCCTCGAAGACGTGACGGCACAGATGGAATTGGAGCAGAGATTGGTGCAAGCGACGAATGAAAACGCGATCGTTATCTATCGACTACAAGAGAGAACCACAGAATTAGCCGCAGCGAACCAAGAAATTGATCACCTCAATCAACAACTTAAATCAGAAAATATACGCCTATCCGCAGAATTAGAAATTCTTGAGGAAATGCAGCAATTAATTCTGCCTAAACCCGAAGATTTAGCCAGTATCCCAGAACTGGATATTGCCGGATATATGCAACCGGCTGATGAAGTGGGAGGCGACTATTATGATGTCATTTCCATAGATGGCGTGATCACAATTGCCATTGGCGATGTTACTGGGCATGGCTTAGAAAGTGGTATTCTGATGCTCATGGCTCAAAGTGCTGTTCGTACTCTCAAGGAGATCCAAGAAAATGACCCCATTCCCTTTTTAGACTTCCTTAACCGAACCATTTATAAGAATGTAGAACGCATGGGGATAGATAAAAATTTAACCTTATGTCTGTTAAATTATGCCGATGGAGAATTAACGATCAGTGGACAACATGAAGAAGTAATTATTGTACGTCAAGGAGGAAAAATTGAACGGATTGATACAATAGACTTAGGGTTGCCGATTGGCTTAGATTACAACATTGCTGAATTTATTAGTTATACTAGAGTTACGCTAAATGCAGGAGATGGTGTGGTTCTATACACAGATGGTATTACAGAAGCAAGAAATAGGAGTAAGAAGCGTTATGGAATAGAAAGATTATGTCAAATAATTAGCCAGAACTGGCAAAATAACTCTAATCAAATCAAAGAAGCTATTATTGAAGATTTACATCAGTTTATTGGATCGGAGAAAATATGGGATGATATCACTTTCGTCATATTGAAACAAAAAGTTCAATCGGATTTGTGAAATAAAAACTAAGCTTCTTCTATCGGTTACTCATTAAATATAATTGGACGACTTATAACTCAGTATATAAACTCAGGATATGGAAAAAATTTTAGGTGATTTTATTAAAGAATTTCCCCCAGAACATGATTCTTTAGAATTGACATTTACTCCCAGTTCACAACCGCAAAAAAAACGATGGAAGAATAATCGGTTATCAGCATATTTTCTAGCTGACTATTTTTCCAGTTTTTTGCCTCTAGATGACGATCAGCGTCGAGTGACAGAAAGTAAAGCATCTGTGAGCTATATTGCCAATGAACTGCTGGAAAATGCCATTAAATTTCACGATCCATCTGTGAACTGTAAGGTGATGTTTGGAATTCATTTTATTCAACAGCAAGACCAGAGTATTGTTGCGGCCATTTTTGCTACTAATACAGTTCAGTCCCAAACTCTGATCTCTTTTGAAGAGTTTATCAATCAATTGTTGAACGCAGACTTAGAAGAATTGTATGTTGATCAAGTAGAAAAAAGTCTTGAAGAGGATAGTAATGCATCAGGCTTGGGATTAATTAGTATGATGAAAGATTATGGAGCTACTCTAGGATGGAAAATAACAGATTCTCGTGCAGGGAATAATTTTGTTAGCATTACTACTATGGCTAAAGTCAAAGTTTAAGTGCTTATAAATGTCAAAGAAGATTGAATGAGGTGAACATGGATTTTCAGCAGATCGATACTAAGGAATATCAGGTTTATTATGATCCAGAATCAACGACGATTGATTTTACAGGTGAACTGAGTCTGAATGGAGCATCCGAATACGATCCGATTAAGGCTTTTTTGGAGCAAATAGCGGATTCTGAACCTCCCCATTTAACTTTAAATTTAAAAGAGTTGAGTTTTTTGAATAGTTCAGGAATCAGCTTGATTACTAAATTCGTGATTGGATTACGAAAAAAACCAAAGATTCAATTGACGGTGAAAGGTTCTTTAGATGTTGCTTGGCAAAGTAAATCGCTCAAGAACTTGCAAAAGTTTTTGCCTAACTTGGAGTTAATTGTGGAATGAGAAACATAGTGATTTAACCCTAATAAAGATATGTCAAAAACCATGGTTCCCAAACATCTAGAATATGTGATATTAGATCGAGAGTTGATCATTTTAGACTTCTCCGATGATGCTGATCGATTGGTTGGTGGTGAAGACCCGTTAAAGACTGGGGAATCCTTTCAATTTTATTTTCCTGAAACCTATGGAATAGAAGAAATTCTAGAGTTGATTGTGTTGGGGGAACAAGATGGTTTTGATATTAAGGCAATTTCTCGTTCGTCTGATGTAGACTATCCTTTATACGTCGATCTCTATTTTATTGCCAATCCCCACAGTGAGGATTTTCAGGAATTAATTGTGTTCCTGGAAGATGTGACGGAACGGATGAATCTAGAGCAAAGTTTGGTGCAGGCAACGAATGAAAATAGCATTGTAATTAATGCTTTAGCAAAGTCTGAGAATTATATCCAGCAGCTTATTCACTCCATGGCAGAAGCGTTAATTGTGACGAATCATTTGGGAGAAATAAAAACGGTTAATCCTGCGGTATATGATTTGCTAGAATATAGTAAGGACGAGCTGATTGGTCAACCCATTCGAGATCTTTTGGGAGACCACCCGTTAAGTCATGAGTGGGTTTCCAATGAAGAGTTTTTGCAAGGGGAAGTTTTAACGGATATTGAGGTATTAATTCCCAATAAACGGGGGGAAAAACTCTCAATTGCCTTTTCTTGTGCGGCTTTGGATACGGATGTCCCGACTTTAAAGGATATCTTGTATGTGGGACGAGATATTACCAAAACTAAACAGGCGCAAAAACGGCTCTATATTCAGTATAGTGTGGCACGGGTATTGTCGCGATCGCTGATGCTTGATGAAGCCTTACCCAATATCCTGCGTGTGTTGGTGGAAAATTTAGAGTGGGATATGGGAGTTTATTGGATTCCCAAACAAATTAAGGATCGTAATGATAACTTGATCCCGACTAATAAACTGTTGCGCCAAACCCTATGGAAAATGCCTGAGGCTGAATTCCCCAGGTTATCTAAACTCACAGAAGCGACTCTCACTCTAGGGGAGGGATGGTTAGGGAAGATTTACCGAGATAATCAACCCCGATGGATTACCCATCTAGAATTGGAGAGAGAAACACTACAGAAAGAATTAGGGGCGATCGAGAAGGTTAACGCGATCGTGGGTTTTCCGGTTTCTAGTGATGAAGATAAGTTGGGAATGATTACTCTATTTAGTCAAGCAACGCAACCAATGGATGAAGAGTTGGTACAAATGTTGGCAGGGATCGGGAATCAACTGTGCCAATTTATTAAGCGTAAGAAAATAGAGATTTCTTTATTTTATCAGAAGAAACAAACGGAAAAACTGCTCCATAATATTCTGCCTGTGAGAATTGCGGAATTATTGAAACAGACGGCTGGAGCGATCGCCGAATATTTTGAAGAAGTAACGGTTCTGTTTGCCGATATTGTCGGCTTTACCAAACTCTCAGAAGAGAAAACTGCCTCTGAATTGGTCGCCTTACTCAATCGCATCTTTTCTAAATTCGACCAATTGACCGAAGACTATCGCCTAGAGAAAATCAAAACGATTGGTGATGCGTATATGGTGGTGGGGGGACTGCCAACACCGCGCCACGATCATGCTGAGGCGATCGCCAATATGGCTCTGAAGATGCAAGAGGCAATGGCTGAACTCAACCAAGATATGAACACCAATTTCCAAATCCGCATTGGCGTAAATAGCGGCCCTGTGGTCGCTGGAGTGATTGGTAAAAAGAAATTCAGCTATGATTTATGGGGCGATACGGTCAATACTGCTAGCCGCATGGAGTCCCATGGCATTCCCGGACAAATTCAGGTTACCCGCACGACCTATGAAGCGCTGAAGTTAACCTACTATCTTCAACATCGCGGCAAGATCAACATTAAAGGTAAAGGAGAAATGGACACTTATATGCTGACTGGGAAGCGACTGAATCCCTGATCGGGAACGATCGGTTTCTGATTTGAACATGCTATATAGATTAAGAATGAGTTAAGGCTTTTTGCAACCGATAGAGAGCGAGCCAACCGAGACCACAACCGATGGCATAGTGGGGAAAGTCCCACCCAACAAATGTGGTTCCTAGAATCAGTTTACCCAGAAGAGTTGAGCGCAGGGCTTGAAGTAGGGGAGGATGCCACAGTTGCAGGATTTCCAGAAACGACGTGAACAAAAAAACGGCGATCGCCACTTTCCAAAGCCGTAATTTTGGCCAAGCTAGGGCGACTAAAATCATCCACAGAATCTCATAGAGAATACCACCGGCATAATCATTAATCCACCATTCTCCCCAACCGCGATAAAACTTCGTGGCCATTCCCAACGGAACAATAACGATTAAACTCCCATAGAGCCAATACCGATAGACTTTGATATTCAATTGCATACTGGAACTTGACATTACCTAATTCCTTATTCCCTAGCACGAAGTACTACAGAGCTTCCGGGAAAAGCAATTTCCACACTGAAGCCCTACATACTCTCGAAAAAAGATCTGTAGCGGGTCAATCGAGATGATAGACTATTATATGGGAAATTTGCGCCTTGTACTTCAGTGTAGACTCAAGACAAGACTCGCAACATCACAATCCTGAGTAAGACCTGATCTTAAACGATCAGTCGAGGTATGGGTGGTAACAACTCAGACCCAAAACTGTATGCTTGCCATCAGTCTCAGGTCAATGATGCCCACCTAGCACTTTGCGCGTTCATACGATCCTAGTTAAGGAGAAATGCCTGCCCTTCTCGAACCGTAAACAGTCAGGCTTCCCGAAGGGCAAGTAATCGCAGGACGTTGAGCGTATAGAAGTCGATTGGTAGTACCTAAACAGCCAAAAAACAGTAGTCTGAAGTGAAAGCAACAGTGTAGAGGGTCGGTAGTAGAAATACTCTTTGACAGACCCTTTCAGGTACAGCCTGAAGAATCTGCGTGTATTCAGAGCGCAAAGTGTCAATTGTGAACCATTTATTTTCAGTAGATCTTATGATTGCAACAGCCGAAAAGCTCAATTACGACATCAAAGACATTTCCTTAGCCCCTTTAGGCAAACAGCGCATTGAATGGGCTGGACGGGAAATGCCAGTTCTCAAGCAAATTCGGGAGCGCTTTGCCAAAGAAAAACCCTTAGACGGAATTCGGCTAGTTGCCTGCTGTCACGTTACCACTGAAACTGCAAATTTGGCGATCGCCCTTCAAGCAGCCGGCGCAGACGCAATTTTAATTGCCAGTAACCCCCTCTCTACCCAAGATGATGTTGCCGCTTGCTTAGTGAAAGACTATGGCATTCGGGTTTATGCCCTTAAAGGGGAAGACACCGAAACCTACAAACGCCATGTACAAGTAGCCCTTGACCATCATCCCCAAATTATCATCGATGATGGTAGCGATGTAGTCGCTGAACTGGTTAAAGAACGTCAAGAACAAGTTCCTGAAATTATTGGTACAACCGAAGAAACCACCACCGGTATCGTGCGCTTGAAAGCCATGTTCAAAGATGGGGTATTAACCTTCCCCGCGATGAACGTGAATGATGCAGACACCAAGCACTTCTTTGATAACCGCTACGGAACCGGTCAATCTACCCTTGATGGTATCATCCGCGCCACCAACGTCCTGTTAGCGGGTAAAAACGTGGTTGTCGTGGGTTATGGCTGGTGTGGTAAAGGTGCCGCTCTGCGTGCCAAAGGTCTCGGTGCAAATGTAATTGTTACCGAAGTAGACTCTGTACGTGCCATTGAAGCCACCATGGACGGCTTCCGGGTCATGCCCATGGCAGAAGCTGCTCCCCAAGCTGACCTGTTTATTACCGTAACCGGGAATAAGCACGTGATCCGCAAAGAGCATTTTGAAGCCATGAAAGACGGAGCCATGGTATGTAACTCCGGTCACTTCGATATCGAAATTGACCTCGCTACCTTGGGTGAAATGGCCACCGAAGTTAAGGATGTGCGCCCCTTCACTCAACAATATGTTCTGCCCAGCGGCAAATCTGTAGTTGTTCTTGGTGAAGGTCGCTTAATTAACCTAGCTGCTGCGGAAGGTCACCCCAGTGCGGTAATGGATATGAGTTTCGCGAACCAAGCCATGGCTTGCGAATATCTGGTGAAAAACCACGGTAAACTCGAAGCCGGTATGCATTCTATTCCCCAAGAAATTGACCATGAAATTGCTCGCCTGAAGTTGGAAGCGATGGGTATTAGCATTGATACTCTGACCGAAGAGCAAGTGGAATACATGAATAGCTGGACGGTCGGAACCTAAGATTGTTAGGTTAGGGTAGCGTTCTCAATCATCCCTGAGAAAGAGCTGAGATGTTTGATTCTTGGCTCCAAAATGGATAGACGCGGGGACAGGAAGATAGAGGCTTTTAATCTTATATTGAAACCCCCATCCCCCCATCCCCCCATCCCCCTAACCTTTTCCCCCTTTATGGCTCAACTTTCGGTAGAATTCAAACGTTATTTTTGGCAAGAAAACCGCTCTTCTGAGGTGACTTTAGCAGAAATGCTGGAACTAGCAGGAGAGCGGGTTTTTGGTTTTTTATTTGTGTTGTTGTCGTTGCCTTCCGCTATACCCATCCCTGCACCGGGGTATTCGATTCCGTTTGGCATTGTAATGTTTTTACTTGCCATGCAGCTTATTTGGGGCGCGAAGCAGCCTTGGTTTCCAAAACGAGTTTTGAATGGAAAAATGCCGCTACAGAAGGTTCAGGGTGTTCTAGATGCAGGGATTCCGTGGCTTCAGAAGATTGAAGGGTTGACCAAACCTCGTCTGAGTGCAGTCTGTACCAGTTTACCGGGGCGAGTGGTTTTAGGGGTGGCGATCGCCCTGATGTCGATGTCGATGATGATTCCCATTCCTGGAACGAATACCTTACCGGCGATCGCCATTTTTGTCATCGGCTTTGGCTTATCGGAAGATGATGGCTTCATCAGTTTAGCCGGACTCGGACTCTCTCTAGCCGGAGCAACGGTTTCCGTGGGGATTATTTTCTTTGGTGTGAGTATTTTAAGTTGGCTCAAAGATCTAATATTCTAGCGGAACCCAGACTTTCTGTCTGGATTCCACTTGTGTATAGCTGTGAAATTTCAGTTCACAGCCTAGAGATTTAATTAGGGTTGAGTATAAGCTAAAGTAAGATTCTGGAGAATGCACATGAAACCTATTTACATTTTACTTAGTGTTATTGCACTAACAACGATCTCTTTGATTTTACCAGTCAAAGCAGAAGAAGAGCTAGATTGTCCAGATGATTTTTCGGGGATTGAGCTTACCAATCAACAACAATCAAAAATATGGCAACTAGAGGAACAATTAGATAATAAAATCGAGACTATTGTCCCTATTTCAGATGAACAAGAAGCCCAAATCGAGCAATTGGAAGAAGATTTCGAGCGTCAAGTTGAAGGATTGTTTTCATCAGAACAAAAACAAAAGATTGAGCAACTCGATCGCTGGGGAGAGGAACAAGTGAAAAAAATTGCACCTCAACTTTTTGAAGAAATTGATATTGAACCCAATCTCACGGTAGAACAAGAAGCAGAGTTAGAAGTAGTTGAGATAGAATATGAACGGCGTTTTGAAAATATATTAACTTCTCAACAGCGGCAAAAAATTGAAGAAATTGAGCACCAATTTGAGGATAATATAGAAGCTTTAATTCCTGAAATTAGTGCAAAACAAGAAGCCGAAATTGAGAGTGCAGAGGAAGAATTCGAGGCAAAAGTGATGCAAGTCCTTACTCCAGAACAACGCCAGCGATTGCAACAGAATATGGCTTGCGAGGTTCCAGACATTTAATGCTACGGGTTACCATAGAGACTTATAGTTACAGAAAAACCCAATATCTACAGTATCATAGGCTCTGTATGGGTAAGCTAGTCTGGAAAAGATTATGGGTTATCGGATGGATCGCCTCGCGTATGCACAAACCTATGGGCCGACAGTAGGCGATCGCCTGCGCTTGGCGGATACAGAGTTAATTATTGAAGTGGAACAGGATTACACCACTTACGGCGATGAAGTAAAATTTGGAGGTGGCAAGGTAATCCGGGATGGTATGGGCCAGTCTCCTATTGCCAATGCTGATGGCGCGGTAGATATGGTGATTACCAATGCACTCATTTTAGACTGGTGGGGAATTGTCAAAGCCGATATTGGTATCAAAGACGGCAAGATCGCCAAGATTGGGAAAGCTGGGAATCCCAATATTCAGAATAATGTGGATATTATTATCGGCCCCGGTACGGAAGCAGTGGCTGGAGAAGGCATGATTCTCACGGCTGGAGGCATTGATTCCCACATTCATTTTATCTGTCCCCAGCAAATCGAAACGGCGATCGCCTCCGGCATCACCACTATGATTGGCGGAGGAACTGGCCCCGCAACCGGAACCAATGCCACCACCTGCACCCCCGGCCCCTGGAATATGTACCGCATGTTACAAGCGGCTGAAGCATTTCCCATGAACTTGGGCTTTTTAGGTAAAGGCAATAGCTCCCAACCCGAAGCACTGCGGGAACAAGTGCTTGCAGGAGCTATGGGTTTAAAACTCCATGAAGATTGGGGCACTACTCCAGCGACCATTGATACCTGTTTATCCGTTGCCGATGAATATGATGTGCAAGTCGCCATTCACACCGATACCCTGAATGAAGCAGGATTTGTCGAAACCACCATTGAAGCGTTTAAAAATCGTGCCATTCATACCTATCACACCGAAGGCGCAGGAGGAGGACATGCACCGGATATTATTCGAGTTTGTGGTCTAGCTAATGTTCTCCCTTCCTCCACCAACCCCACCAGACCCTATACCCTCAATACCCTAGAAGAGCATCTCGATATGCTGATGGTTTGCCATCACCTTGACCGTTCTATTCCCGAAGATGTGGCCTTTGCCGAGTCCCGTATCCGTCGGGAAACGATCGCCGCCGAGGATATTCTGCACGATCTGGGCGCATTTAGCATGATCGCCTCCGACTCCCAAGCCATGGGCCGAGTTGGTGAAGTGATTATTCGCACCTGGCAAACCGGTCATAAAATGAAGGTACAGCGCGGTCCTTTACCGGAAGATAGCAGCCGCAATGATAATACCCGTGCCAAGCGCTATGTTGCTAAATATACAATCAATCCCGCCATCACCCATGGTATTGCCGAGCAAGTGGGGTCAGTGGAAGAAGGGAAATTAGCTGATTTATGTCTGTGGAAGGCGGCATTTTTCGGCGTAAAGCCGGAAATTGTCATCAAGGGGGGCGCGATCGCCTATGCTCAAATGGGAGATGCAAACGCCAGTATCCCCACCCCTCAACCCGTACATATGCGTCCCATGTTTGCCAGCTTTGGGTCTGCGCTCTCGGCAACCTCATTAACCTTTGTCTCGCAAGCATCCTTAGAGCGCGATATTGCTACCCAACTTGGTTTGCAAAAACCCACCATAGCCGTTGCTAATACCCGTCAACTGACCAAACAGGATCTCAAACTCAATGATGCCCTACCTGAAATTGAAGTTGACCCTCAAACCTACGAAGTCCGCGCAGACGGCGAACTGCTCACCTGCGAACCTGCCACCGTTTTACCCATGGCCCAACGGTATTTCCTGTTTTAACCTAGACAGGACTTACCCATTCACTCTATCTATAGTTTAAAGGAATAGAAGGGAGAATAGAAGAATGTCTTTACAGGGTTTATTAGTGGAAAAACGGGAACAAATTCTAGAAATTACTGCCAAGCATGGCGCTTTTAATGTCCGGGTGTTTGGCTCAGTAGCACGAGGAGAAGAGACAGAGGAGAGTGATATAGATTTTTTGATTGATTATGACCCAACCAGGACTACAGCTTGGTTTCCAGGAGGATTATTGATGGATTTACAGGATTTGTTAGGGCGGCGAGTTGATGTACTTACTGAAGATGGCGTTAGTGCTTTGATTAAGGATCGGATTTTGGCAGAGGCACAACCTTTATGAGTGGTGATAGGGATTTAATTTATTTGACTCATATTTTGGAATGTATCGAAGCAGTCGAGACATACACCGCTCAAGGATAGAATGTTTTAGTTCATGATTATTTGGGTGGGATTAATTTACAACGGGTTTGGGATGCTATTGAAAATAATTTGCCTGCTTTAAAGGGGCAAGTGGAACTAATGTTAAAAGATTTTGAAGAAGAAGATTGACTCTTGAATTGATATGTATCTAAAGAATTTATTACAAGAAAAACGAGAACAAATATTAGAACTCGCAGAAAAACATGGCGCGTTTAATGTGCGCGTGTTTGGCTCAGTAGCACGAGGAGAAGAGACAGAGGAAAGTGATATTGATTTCTTAATTGATTATGACCTAGAGCGGATTTCATCTTGGTTTCCTGTAGGTTTAATTCATGATTTACAGGATTTGTTGGGGTGTAAGATAGATGTAGTCACAGAAAGTGGCTTAAAACCTAGGGTTCGAGACAATGTGTTACAAGACTGTATTCAGCTATGAGAAGTGACTTAGAACGGATAAAGGATATGCACGAAAGTGTTGCCAATATTGAGCGATATGCTGCCAGGGGTAAGGATGCTTTCTTTGAGGATGAGTTGATACAAACATGGATGTTGTACCACTTACAAATTTTGGGTGAGGCAGCTAGAGCAATGTCTCAAGATCTGAAAGATCGATATCCCAATATTGAGTGGCACAAAATTATTGCTTTTCGTAACTTGGCAGTACATGAATATTTTCAGGTTGACTTGAATATCGTTTGCGCATTGTTGAACAAGAATTATCGCTTTTGAAACGGGATATTGAATCGATCCTTCTCTATTTTTCAGAGCATACAGAATGATTTTTTGAGCTTTGATTAAATTTCCCCTGACACACCCTACGATGATTTGTGAGCCAGAGCTATGTTGAAACGTAAGTATCGCTATTCCCTATTCCCTAGTCTAAAGCGGCGATCGCCCGTAATCCTCGTTACCCTCATTTTCCTCTGGTCGGTAACATTAGGATGGGGATTATCTACCCTCAATCAACCTGCCTTTTCCCAATCTTCCCTTAAATCAGTCGATCTTGTCCCCGAACAACATCAACTGGGAGAAGAACTTTATCAAGAAAAGTGTGGCAGTTGTCACCTCGCCCTTCCTCCTGCGGTGATGCCGACTGAAACCTGGCGACAACTGATTCAAGATGAACAGCATTATGGCATATTAATTGACCCTATCCTCAACCCCGGTCGGTTATTGGTTTGGAAATATATTCAAGTCTTTTCTCGTCCCTTACTTAAGGATGAATCAACTCCCTATCGCCTACGGAATTCCCGCTATTTTAAGGCCCTTCATCCACAAGTTGAGTTTCAAGAGAGAATTGAGTTGAGTCAATGTGTTTCTTGTCATCCTAGCGCCCAAGCGTTTAACTTTCGAGAATTAACCCCAGAGTGGGAATAATATCAAGTCCGGTTAATTGGCTATGATGATGCTTTATGTTGGGCAACAGGCAATGGTCTACCGGAACAATGTAGGACTGGAAATGCACTGTATAGTTGTTGTAATTAAGGATGGGACATGGTTGTAGGGGCAAACGGCCGTTCGCCCCTACAGATACCGTTGTTGTAGAGACTATACATAATAAAAGTGGAAAATGCTGTATCCGAAAGGATAAAAGGATTGAAATTGATTGACGGTGTTTATCAATAATCACAACCCGTTATCCTATCTCTCTATTTACTTTCTAATTCTTCGGGCATTTTAGGAATGCCAGCCGTCAGTACTTCATAGCCATTTTCGGTAACTAAAACATCATCTTCAATCCGCACGCCAATCCCTCGCCATTGGGGAGGGACTTCGGGTTGCTCTTCTGCGGGTTTGACCAAAGGAGCAATGTACATGCCCGGTTCTACGGTTAATACCTGACCCGGTTGTAGCACTTGCGACTCTTCCTCATTTTGTTTATAGGCTCCCACATCATGAACATCCAGACCGAGCCAATGACTGGTGCGATGCATATAATAGGGTTTATATTTTTCTTCTTTGATGAGTTCTTCTGGTTCTCCGACTAAAAACCCTAATTCGATCATGCCTTCGACGAGGACTTGAACAGCGGTATCATGAACAGCGCTAAAGGGATTACCGGGTTTGATTTGGGCGATCGCCTGCCGTTGGGCTTCGAGGACAATCTCATAAATCACCCGTTGTTCCATTCCATACTTTCCACCAACCGGATAAGTACGGGTAATATCACCATTGTAATAGCCATAGGAACACCCCGCATCAATGAGTAATAAATCTCCCGCTTCTAAGGCGCGGGAGTTCTCAATGTAGTGAAGAACACAGGCATTCGCACCAGAAGCAACAATCGAAGGATAAGCTGGGCCAACCCCTCCCCGACGACGGAAAAGGTACTCCATTTCTGCTTGAATTTCGTACTCATAAATTCCGGGTTTCGCCATATCCCAAGCTAAATGATGGGCTTCGACAGAAATAGCGATCGCCTTACGCATCAGCTCTAATTCCGTCTCACTCTTCACCAAGCGTAGCGGATGTAACAGAGTCATCGGGTCTTCCAGAGCCGTAGGGCCAAAGCCTTTTTTTGCGTATTGTCTGAGCAGAGACTGCCACTGCTTCAAAATCGTCTGATTAAACAGTTCATCAATACCAAAGTGATAATATAGGCGTTCGGCCTTCGACAAATACTGAGGTAATTTTTCTTCTAACTCGGCAATAGGATAGGCTTCATCCGCACCATAGATAGCCTTAGCATCTTCCACCCCTACCCGATAACCACTCCAAACTTCCTTCTCCCACTCCTTCGGTTGCACAAACAAAATAAACCGGTGTTCTTCATGGTGAGGTGCTAACACTGCCACCGCTTCCGGTTCATTAAACCCTGTCAGATAGAAAAAATCGCTATCCTGGCGAAAGGGATGCTCCACATCACGGTGCATAACTGCTAAGGAAGCGCTACGAAAAATCGCCGTACTTTTTGCCATTTTCGCCATTAATCTTTCCCGACGTTGGCGATATTCGTCTTTCAGTTGCCCCGAAACGGCCTTGGAGAGGGATGAAACCACGCTAATTGAACCTCCTTTGATAATTACATCAAATATTAATACTATGTTTTTGGCAGATATGGGCTAGTTGGTTTTGGACTGCTCAAAGACTTTGATTTTCTCAGCTAGGCTATCGATGTTTTCGTTGGCAAACCAGCCTTCTTTCTGGTCTAAATAGTTGCCACCATCTGACCACCAACGAGCAATCAAAACAACCATCTCCGATGGTTTCATCGCTTTATGAAGAATCTGGATCGCATCTTGGATAACTGCTTGTTCGTTAGGTAGACTGATTTTCATTCGGGGGACTCCGTTAGTTCTAGGATAAAATTTACTGGATTTATGGCTTTGATTGGCCCTTGATAACGTCGTAGCAGTCGATCATCACAGGTAAGGAAAACGTCACAACAGGCTTGTTCTGCTGATGCTAGATGAAGAGCATCAATAGGTTTGACTCCTGTTTGTTCTATAATGTCACCTCTCTCAATAATGTTGGGTTGAATAATTTGGTATTCTATGGCAAGTTCTAGGCACTGGTTAACCCAGTCCTGCCTAATGACATTGTTGTTTTTGTTGTTTTCATAATCCAGAATTGATGAGCTGATAAGGATTAATTGCTGGTTTTCGATCAGTTGTAAAATGGTTCGTAATGCTTGGGTTTGGTCATCAAATGGGCGGTTTAAAACGCTACTGTCTAAGTAAACTTTCATGGTTATTATATAAAATCCTTAAAGGTTTGCTATAGATAGAGCGGATAATATCAAGTCCCATCCGGCGATCAAAGCAATCTCTGTTATGAAAACTCATGAAAAAATTTTAGAGTGAGAGCACTTTAATTTGTGAACCTTCATTGGGCAGGCCATTGGCTTGAAGGGTCAGGCGATCGCCAGCTATTCTTTGCACAGCAGTACCATTCATCAGGGCTAGAAATTCATCCACCCTAGCCAAATCACAGACTTGAGGATCGGCCTGTTGGGTCTGGTAATGGGTAGGAATGACAATTTTAGCGTTCAGTATTTCTAGGGCAGCTTGTGCCTCTTCGGGGCTATAGGCCTTAGGGCCACCTCCAACGGGAATGAAGACGACATCCGGTCTACCGATGAGGATTTTCTGCTCTACGGTAATGGGAGAAGCCATCCCCCCTAAATGCAAAAGTTTTATTCCGGCTTGTTTCCAAACCCAAGACACATTACTCGGAAAGCGGCTTCCTGGCTGTTTCTCTAGCCGCTCGGCTACCATTCCCCGCACCTGCAAGCCACCATTGAGTTGATAATCTCCAGGTTCAAACAGAAGTCTGGGTTGGCCAGGAAGGTCTTCTACATAGCCTTCATCCAACAGTTGAGAACTGATTAATACCAGATCGGCTTCCACGTTGGGGGCGGGGTATTGGGCGGTGCAACCTAGGGGACGAAAGGGGTTGACTAAAATCTGATGGCCGCCCCCAGTAAACAGGAAGCAAGTATGACCAAGGCTCTGTATGGTTAATCCACTGGGGGTTTGGGCTGTTGCAGAATAGGCAGACGTGACGATAGTGGCGATCGCCATTGCCCCTGTAGTGCTGATAAAGTTGCGCCGTTTCATTGCTCAATTATTGGGTGATTCAGTCTTTATTATCCAGGGTTAGGGTTCGCTTCTCAAGAAGGGAGCGATCGCAGAAAGTTCCGCAATAGGTCTTTGCCTTTGCTGGTGAGAATACTTTCGGGATGGAATTGAACGCCTTGGATGTGGGGATATTGGCGATGGCGAACCCCCATAATTGTCCCATCTTCAACCCAAGCTGTAATTTCCAACTCTTCTGGACAACTGCTGCGGTCAATGGCCAAACTATGATAGCGAGTCGCATTTAAAGGATTATCCAGACCGGCAAAAATGCCCACACCGCTATGGTGAATGGGTGAAGTTTTACCATGCATGAGGACAGAGGCAGAGACAATTTTACCACCAAACACTTGACCAATACCTTGGTGGCCCAGACAAACCCCCAGAATGGGTAAGTTTGGGCCTAACTTCGCGATCGCCTCTAGGGAGACTCCGGAATCTTCCGGTCGTCCCGGCCCAGGAGAGATCACGATTCCATCCGGTTTAAGCTCTTGAATTTCTTCCCAGGAGATGCGATCGTTTCGATACACCTGAATGTCTTTGGCTTGGGGGAACTCTTGTCCTAATTCTGCCAAATACTGAACTAAATTGTAAGTAAAACTATCGTAGTTATCAATAACAATGATCATGGGAGCCGTTAGGAGAACAGGATAACCAGCTTAGGCAACAGCAGAATGATTCCTACTATAATGGAGGCGATCGCCGAGATCAACACCGCTCCAGCCGCGCAATCTTTAGCAATTTTGGCCAATTCATGATAGTTCTGTTCTACCGTTAAATCCACCACAGCTTCTAAAGCCGTATTCAGCAACTCTAGCACCAAAACCAAAGAAATCATCACCGCCAAAATCGCCGCTTCCACCGCATTAACCTGCAACAGAGATCCAACGACCATCACCAAACTTCCCGCAATTACATGGATGCGAAAATTCCGTTGCGTTCTAAACGCATAAGTTACTCCAGCCCAAGCATACTTAAAACTGGTGGGCAAATTCTCTGCTACCTGCCAAGAGCAGTTACGATGAGTAACCCTTGAGGAATGGGTTGATTCAACGGTTGAAATCGAAAGTTTACTAGACATAAGGTTCACCATAATTGAGAGCAAAGGTGGGGATCTATTGATATGAGCGTTCGTCGTCTTCCATTGTCTGTAGAGCAACCCAGACCATAAGCAGAAATTGAATTCACCATGAGGGTAACTCATATCATAGGATCTGACATCCCCCCGAGGTCCCCAACTCTAAACCCACTTGCACCAGTAGGGATTCTTGTTTGATCCACATCGCCTGTAAGCTCTCTTCATCGGGATGATCCCAACCCAACAAATGCAGTAAACCATGGGCACTGAGCCAAGCCAATTCCACAATTTCTGAATGACCTTGTTCTTTAGCTTGATCCCTAGCAATCTCCACTGAAATCATTAGATCTCCTAAATATAAGGGGTCTTCAGTCCCTGGCAGAAGAGGGGTTTCCGTCTCTAGAGCAGCAAAGGCTAAAACATCTGTCGGTCTGTCTTGTTGGCGATATTGGGCATTGAAGCTCTGAATCTCTTGGTTATCTGTTAAGCGTAAGCTCAATTCATAAGCAGACGCTGGAGGCAGATCGATACTCTTTAACCAAGTACAAAACCATTGATGTAATAGTTCTGATGTTACCGGAGGTTGAGCAATAGACGGGCTAATCTCAATATTGACTTCAACATCCATTGTGAATATCTCCTATCGAGTGAGGTTATCGAGTGAGGTAGGAAAGTCCCACCAGTACCCCCAAAAGACCGATAACGGTAAGGGTAAAGTGGATTAAGGATTTTCTCCCTTTACGCACCATGTTCCTCATCGCTAGTTTCACGTAACTCGCTTGCGGTTCTTGTGAAGCCGTTTGGGGCGTTTCAGGCGTTTCAGGTAGTTCAGAAGGGATAGGAGAGGTTTCAGATTCAGTCATAATTCATTAGGCAAAAGGCACTCTAGCAATAGGCAATAGACAATAGCTTGAATTACTTAGAGTCTAAGCCTTCAAGCTGCACTCCTCCAGAAGAGAGAATCGCTATAATTGCTTTTTGCAAGTGTAACAGAAATGTTACACTTTTATTTCAATCTTTTGGGTTGTCATTTCAGTTCTCTGTAAATCTACAGACTGACCGTATCGGGCTTTGAGCAAAGCTTTACAAAATCTTGTTGTAAATTGCATTAATCCTTACTGATTTTTTATATCCAATAGGATACCTGGAGAGGAGAGCAGAGTCTATCGCCTAGAGGAAGCCAGTACCATGAAGTCCCAACAATTTATCCTGGCTCTAATCCTGTTCTGTTTGCGATTATTGCTCACTGGTTGTACCGTTCGACCCGTAGTAAAGAACACTGGTATAACACCCGGACGACGTAAGTCTGCTCAGAAAATTTGTTTACCTGTTTTACAACCGTGCGCGATCACCTCTCAAAAAAACCTCATTAACCTACAAAATTGATAATCTGCTAAAATCCGAACGACCGTCCTAATCAAGTCATGGAGAAATAGCAATGACTATGCCCAATTTTCTACTTATCGGTGCGGCTAAATCAGGGACTAGCTCTGTTTACAGATATCTCTATGAACACCCTGAAATTTATATGAGCAAAAATAAAGAACCCAATTTTTTTGCTTATGAAGGATGGCAACCGGATTTCTGCGGCCCTGGAGATGCCGAAGCTACAACCAATGTCAAAACAGTCCCCTACTTAAAAGAGTATCAAGCTCTTTTTAAGAATATAAAAGATGAAAAATCAATTGGAGAAGCCTCGACTTTTTATCTTTATATTCCCGAAACAGCAGCACGGATTAAACACTATATTCCAGAGGTAAAGTTAATCGCTATTTTACGCCATCCTGTGGATCGAGCGTATTCTTTTTATTCCCACTTACGTCGAGATGGACGAGAGCCACTTAAAGATTTTCATCAAGCTTTTAAGGAAGAAGAACAGCGTAGAAAAAAACATTGGTCTCCTGTGTGGCGTTATCAAGATTTTGGTTTCTATGGTTTGCAACTGCAACGATATTTCGAGCGATTCGATCCCAAGCAAATCAAAGTCTATCTTTATGAAGATCTGCAAAAAGATGCTCAAAACATGATTAAAGATATTTTTCAGTTTCTAGAAGTGGATGATACTTTTACACCTAATTGTTCGGTTCGCTACAATAAATCAGAAGTCCCCAAAAATAGGATTTTACATAGTTTTATTAGCAATCAGAATATTGTCAAGAGCCTCATCCGACATTTGATTCCGGCAAAAATTCGTCAGCCGATGGCGGCAAAAGCCTACCGGAAAAATCTGGCAAGGCTGAAGCCACTGTCTCCAGAACTGCGACAAGAATTAATTCCCATCTTTCAAGCAGATATCTTAAAGCTACAAGATTTAATTGGGCGCGATCTGTCCCATTGGCTAGTCTAGTGTTGAACGATTTGACAAGTTTTTCCATCCCCCGAAACTCTAGCCATAATGATTTTACCCTCGATCGTCTTTCCATTAAGGGTAAGATTAAGGCGCTTGATTTTACCTAATTGCATCACGACTTGTTCGCCATCATAAAAGTGGAAGTTGATCAAGCCGTCAGCAATTTGAAAATTATGGACGAGTTGCATCAATTGATCGATGCTCTCATGGCCAATTTTTCCATAAACCATATTGGCCAAATAAAAAGACTTTTGGTTTTGATTTTCAAAGCCTAAAGCGGGAACCACACTTGATTTATATCTAATATTATTCTCAATCTCCTTAGAGATTAAAGCGTGGGCTGGAAATTGGCGATCGTAGCCATACAAGTTGCGAATAAAACTGATTTTACCGTCTTTATAGGCGACTTCTGCACCTTCTGTTGAGATAATCTCTGGTACACCTTCGTCAAACCCTAATGGATATCCCCCTTCTTTGAATTTCAAAAATTTCCGAGTGTTAATGTAATGGACATTAATCATAAAGTCATCTTTAACTAGAGTGTAAGTCCATCCCCAACCGAGGTTAGTATAGATTCGAGGTAACCAGTTAGTGGCCTGGCGTTTGAGAATTCGCAATGGATATTTAGACGCAATAAAGTTGGGTTTGCAATAGAGGGGTTGAATCTGCGATCGCTGCACATATCTACCGCCATCAGAAAAGGTCAGAGCATTGTCACACAGAGAACTGTCGCTATCGTATTTTTTTCTCATGGGGCCGATATCATAACCGAACACAGAAGAATAGGCAAAATTGGTATATTTGCTACTCAGCTCGGGATAACTATGATGAGATTTATGGTTCAGGAGCTGAACATGACCCGATGCGCGATCGCCAACAACCAAACAACCGGCTGACTCAATGGAAATGGAAAAGCTTTCTCTATCAATAGCTAGAGGCTTTTCCTCTGCTTGCCAAAAAGAGTGAGAGGCCGGTAATAAGAGTAGATTGAAGGCTTTTGCGGCCCAGTACGGAGACGCGGCACAGGAGTAAAATTCTAGTAGTCTGGGGGAATGACGGAGATATCCAGGAGTGAGAAGATTATCTTCTGTAAAGATTGCTCCACGGAGAAAAAATTTCAGGGAACGATTGCAAATACTCTTGAGTTCCCCCAAATCTTGCTCTAGACCATCCAAATATAACCCCAACGCAATGGGAGCAAGATAGGCAAACCGATAGGTGACCGATCGCCCGAAACATGGTACATTCCCTTCCCCAGAGAAGAAGTAGCGGAAAGTGTGCATATACTCTCGCATCCTTTGGAGATGCAGTTGGGCCATTTCCGGATGGCGATCGCCATCTAAAATAACCCATATCAAAAAATAGTAATGGAATCCCCAGGCATTGTAATAATCAATTTGCTTCGTCTTTCCATCTCGATACCAACCCTCTCCAAGGTACATCTTTTTACAAATCTCTAGATTTTTAAAGATCTCTTTTTTAGAAAAAGGCATCCCCAATTTTCCCAATACCGTATTAATAATAACCTTAAATAACAGCCAATTATTAGGATGGGCCTTAACCCCATTGCATTGCAGCAAATAATCAGCCACCTGTTGTTTTTCTCTGTCTGAATACTTATCCCAGATATGAGCTTGTGAAAGATACAGAGACCATGCCAGAGATCCGCATTCCACAATATTCTGAGAATAGTTCCCTATCTTACCCCAATATTCAGGATGCCCAGGATTCGTTCCCGCCAAAATGCCTTCCCGATAAAAATCAGCAACATCCACCGTTTGATTAGCAACGGAAACTTGAAAATCAGTATGACTTTTGAGCAATGGTGCAGCCATAATTAAAGACCGGGAAAATCCTTCCAATTCATCAGCCACTAAACCATTAGTACTCTCTACTCCTGGAATTTTAATCCTTGCTTTTCCCGGAGACGCATAGGCAAGAATTCCTTTAAGTAAAATTAAAACCACTTCTTCCCAGTGTCTTCTCGTTAATCCAGTTAAGGAAGCAGTTTGATAATCAAATGGGGTTGTCCATTGGAAATTTTTCATGATTGGATTGGCTTGCAGAAAGACTCCACACAGTATATACTAGGCGTGGTTCTACCTGGTTGACCAGATATGCCACTCATTTCCGTCATTATTCCAGCTTACAATAGCGAAAAAACTATTGGTGAAACGCTTGAATCTGTTCTCAAACAAACCTTTACAGATTTTGAGTTAATTGTTATTAATGATGGCTCAACAGACGGAACGCTAGAAGTATTATCGAGTATACAAGATCCTAGACTAAGGGTTTTCTCTTATCCTAATGCTGGATCTAACCCTAGTCGGAATCGCGGTTTCACACAGTCTTCTGGGGAATATATTGCCTTTCTAGATGCAGATGACTTGTGGACACCTGATAAGCTAGAGGCTCAATTCAATGCTTTACAAGATAATCCTGAAGCTGCTGTTGCCTATAGTTGGTGCGATCGCATTAATGAATCGAGTCAATTTGTTCGTCAAGGAGGTTATTTTACAGCTCATGGAGATATTTATCCCCAACTTTTACTGACCGATATTTTAGAAAATGGTTCTAACCCCTTGATCCGCCGAGAAGCATTGAGTCATGTAGGGGGATTTGATGAATCTCTACCGGCTGGACAAGATTGGGATTTATATCTACGGTTAGCCGCTCACTACAATTTTGTTAATGTACAACGTCCACAGATTTTGTATCGAATTTCTACAAATTCTCTCTCCTCAAATGTAGCAAAACTCGAATCAGGATGTTTGCAAGTGATTACGACAGCTTTTAATCACGCTCCTGAGTCTCTTCAATATCTTAAGCGAGATAGTCTGGCTAATCTCTATAAGTACCTCACTTACAAATCCCTCTTAGGAATCCCCGATAGCTCAAAATCTTTCTTCACCGCTAAGTTGATTCTGTTAGCCATTAACTATGATTACTCTCTTTTACGAAGACGAATTCTATGGAAGGCTTTATTAAAAATTACAATATCAGTTGTTTTGCCTCACAAACAGGCTCAGAATGTCATGACAAAAATGAAAAACCTAACTGATGTTACTACTTTAATGAGACTTTTACGATACGATCCTTAGATGGCACGATATGTAGATTGACTCACTGTATCAACTCCCTTAATAACTGATTCACGGTTTGACCCGCAACTGTCCAGTTTAAGCGAGTTTGATATTCGTTAAAGGAAGAAAGAGCTAGTTTTTCATATTTTTCGTAATTCGTCATTAACGAGATGATATAATCACAGTATTCTTCTATATCTGCATCTAAAGCAAACGTTTTGCCATTGGCATTATCTCTAATCACAGTAGGAATGCCTCCTACTTTCGTCGCTAAACAAGGAACTCCAAAGGAATTAGCCTCACAAAAAACGTGACCAAAGCATTCTGCTCGTGACGGTAAAATTAGAAAGTGCGATTCAGCTAATAACTGATTTAACTTGGCTAATCCTTCAGGTTTCGATTTATCGACAAATCCCACAGAATTGACATAATCAGGTAAAGGTTCGTCAGAAACTGGCTTGACTCCAACTACGTTTAATTCAGCCGATAGTCCAGTACGATTAAGTGATTTAACCACTTCCAAGGCAACATTCCCACCTTTGCGTATCCAATCTACTCCCAAAAAGAGTAATTTACAGTGGTTTGAAGGTCTGGATTTTATGATTGTATTGATATCATCTACTGTCCGATCGCACTCCAAATTTGCTCCATGAGGAACAACTTTAACTTTCGAGGGATCGATTTGATAGTGTTCAATGACAGTTTGAGCAGCCCATTCAGAGGCTAAGATAATAAGGCTACAGTTATTCAAGGCTAATGTATCTAGAGTTCTCAAATGCCGCAGGGATTCTTGACAGACATTGAAATAGGTGGGATAAAAATTAATCAACCCTGCATATATGGTATCAGTCCACAGCACAATAGGTTGTTTACACTTCACATAAGCAATAAGGTTAAGATCTGAAGTAAAAAGGATATCTACACCTAGATTAGATATCTTATTTTTAATTTGATCGGCATAATTTATACTAATAGCAGGTTCAGCCCAAGAATGGTAAATTTGCTTTAGTAGATTTTGATATATTTTGCGTTTTAATGGAGAAAGTATAATTTTTGTTTGCGTGAGAGTCTCTATGTACTGTACAGTTGTAGATTCAGTTTCAAGAGAATTTGCTATATACTCACAGTGACCCCAGTGACCAATTTCTTTTTTTGGACGGTTCCCCTTCCGAAAACTATCTAGATCAAAGTCCGTAATATATGCTATTTTCATGAGCTTATTATCTCCACCATCATTCTTTTTAAAGTCTGAGCTGCCATTGTCCAATTTAACCGAGATTCATATTCCTGGAAAGATGAAAAAGCTAGCTTTTTGTATTCTTCATAGTTATCCATTAGCGTGGTAATAAACTGGCAATAATCTGATATTTGGGCAGATAGAGAAAACTTCTTGCCATTTGAGCCATCTTGAATGACGGTGGTAATACCGCCAATATCTGATGCTATACAAGGGACTCCAAAGGAGTTGGCTTCACAAAAAACAAGACCATAAGTTTCAGCTTTGGTAGGTAAAATCAAAAAATGAGAGTTTGCTAAGATTTGATCGAGCTTATGTTTTCCTTCTGGGTGAGATTTGTCTATTTTTCCAATAATTTTAACAAAATCTGGGAGTTGCTCTTGATGAGGAGGTTTCGCGCCTACAACAATCAATTCTGTTTTGAAGCCATTTTTATTAAGCTGCTTGGTGACTTCTAAGGCAATATCACCTCCTTTTCTATGCCAATCAAATCCCAAGAATAGTAATTTACAAGGAGAAGGAGGTCTAGATTCTATAATTTTTTGAATATCATTCTTAGTGCGCTCGCACTCGATAGTGGCACCCCAAGGAACCACCTTAACTTTGGCTGGATTGATATTGTATAATTTAATTACTTGTTGAGCTGCCCAGTCGGAGGTGTAAATGACTAGCTCACAGTTATCAATCGCTTTCTTTTCCAAATCATACAGTTTATCGATGGTTTCTTGACACAGGTTACTCAGATAAGGATAAAAATTAAGTAAATTTCCAATACCGGCATCAGTGTAAAGGACAATGGGCTGTTTGGCTTTCAGATAAGCAATGGGAATGACGTTTTCAGGGGTTAATATGAGGTCTATATTGAGGGTAGATAGCTTTTTCTCGATTTGTTGGGCATAGTGTTTGAGGATAAAGGGTTCAGTCCAACTGTAGTAATCTTGATGATAGAGGTTACGATAATAAAGCCACTTGGCTCTGGTTATGGGCGATCGCTTTTTCTGTAGCGGGCCAATATAGTCTAAGGATAAGGATGCTGACTCTAACGACTTGGCCAAATAACGCCCTGCCGTAAACAATCCTGTATGTTCCTGATTCCATTGAGAAGAATCAAAAACATCATAGGTGGTAACGTAACCGATCCGCATTATGTTTCTTAAACCTTCGATGTAATGGTCACGATCGCCTCCACCAGTCGCTCGATTTCCCCAACTTCGGTAAAATAGTGAACACAAGCACGAATACAGTTGGGATGGCAGATGGTTCTCACCATCAGGTTTTGCGCTTCTAAAGCATTGACGAGTTGCCCGTGTTTACCACTTTCGAGTTGGAATGAAACTAAACCTGATTCCGGTGGTGTTGCTCGCAGTTGATGAACTTGGGGGATGTCTCCCAACTTGTCCCAAAGTATAGCACTGAGTTTACAGATGCGATCGTATCGCTGTTCAATCGTTCCCCAGGATTGATGAAAGGAAATAGCTTCTCGCAGTCCTGCCAGTAAAGGATAGGCAGAGGTGGCGACTTCATAGCGCTGGCCATCGGGTTTCCATCCTTTGGGTTGTCCGGTCATGGTCGTCAGAATGCCACGCCAACCAATATAGGTGGGATGCAGGGTTTCTAAGGCTTCGGGACGCACGTATAAGCCACCTAACCCTTCCGGACCGCACCACCATTTATGACCGGTAAAAGCATAAAAGTCAATGCCATCGTCGGTTAAGGTGAGGGGTAAAGAGCCGACCGATTGGGCAGCATCGACTAGGATTTGAGTATTGGGGTTTTGCGATCGCACTTGCTCCACAATTTCTTTTTGGCGTAGAACTTGACCCGTATTCCAGAGGATATGGCTGATAATCACCAATTTAGTGTTGGGTTGGACTCGACTGGCGATCGCCTCTACCGGATTGCCTTCGTTTAAAGTTTCTAAAATCGGACAAGTAGAAAGCTGAACGCCAAACCGACGACTAATTTCCTGTACTGTAGCAATAATACTGGGATGTTCGCAATCGGTTAATAAGAGTCCATCTCCAGCTTGCCAGGGAATTCCCCATAGGGCAATATTACATCCCGCAGACACATTTTCGGTGAGGCTAATTGTGCTGGCAGAAACCTTAAGTTCAGCAGCAATAACTTCCCGTGTTTGCTGCAATTCCTCAGTCACCCAATCCTTGGCACTCTGGGAAAAGGGGCCTAAATTTTGAATGTGGCGATAAGAATTGAAAATAGCTTGCAGTGCTAATTCCGGGAGAGGCCCTTGACCTCCATAATTAAAATACATTTTATTCTTCAGAGCAGTAAGTTGTTGCCGGTGTTGAGTGAGATTCATAGATGAATTGATTTTCTGCGCCTACTTTGATAATAGGGTAGCCAGGAGCCGATCGCAAACGGTATGGATTTCTCCTTGAGAATCGATGATTTTAATTTGCAGCCGATAAGGCTCTGCATCGCTGACGCGATCGCGCTCCGGTTGAATTTCTTCTTGTTGATAACACTCGGCAATCCACCCACTATAAATATAATTTGCTTTTCCCCAATATTGGGCGACATCGGGACGCACACAAGTGGGTAAACATCGCTGTTTGAGTATGCCATTGAGGGAAATTTGGATATCTTCAATGGTGATATCAGAATGTAAGACAACCACCCATCCTTCCAATTCTAAAATCACACCTTTGGAATTGGGAGCTGGTTTAAGGGTGGCACGGTCGAGATTGGCTTGAATATTATTAGACCAAATATTATCTAAAATTTTAGCTCGCCACCAATTCGATTGAGATTGAATCACCTGTTTCCAAGAGGTTTCGGCCACACCTTGGGTAGGGATTCCCTCTGGCAACAAAGTTTTCATCCAGTTTAAGACAATAATTCGTTCTTTCTGGCGATCGCTCACCGCCTTAATCATAATTACTGCTGTTTCTAAATCCACGTCTTCCGGTAAACTAAACACACACGACCAGCCGGATTTTTCCGTCCATTGAGGATCGATTCCCAAAACTTGCGCTGCTTTCTGGGAAGGAGTGGAAGGAATACATCTTTGTAGCAATCGGTTACCCCGTTTCCCTTTACACCACACTTGAATTTCTGCTACTCCATGATCCGGTTGTACGATCGCACTCCACCCCCGCAGAAAAAATCGCCCCCTATCATCCATAAAATAGTCCTCTAGAGCGCCTTTGGGAGTAAAATCGATTTTTAAATCAGAAAAATCGCAATTGGGGGTTTTAACCACCCCGTATAAATCTTGGAGTGTAAATGCTCTCGGAAAGCGAGTATAAGAGACTTCATCCCCCATAGAAGTGGCGATCGCTCTTTTGACAAAATCCTCCGTTACCCAACTTGAACCATATTCTGCCCGATCTAAAGATTGACTCTCGCTTTGCTCCACAAATAAAATCCCAGATTCCGGCATGGTATAACCTGGAGGTTGGACAGCTTGATCGTGAACACTAAAGAGCAATAACCCACCAGGTAGGAGTAAATCATATAAGCGACTTAACCATTGTCCAAACCGATCTTCTGGCAAATGGCTAAACAAAGAATAAACCAAAATACAATTAAATTTTTCATCACAGTGATAACGCTTCGGATCGACCACAGAATTAATCCCGTGAACGCCTAATTCTTTGGTCACAAAATTGACTGCATTAGGATAAATATCCGAAGCCCAAACTTTATCAGGAGCAAGTTTTTCCACCCAGAATCGAGTTAATCGTCCATACCCACAGGCAAACTCTAAAAAACGGTCTATATTCGTCCAACTCTTCTGATGCCATGCGATCGCCTGATCTACCCGATCCAGGATCTCCTGTGCTGATTTAAAATAGGCTAAAACTGCCTGCTCTTTTTTCCCTTGATAACTCTGTGCATCCAGTAAAAAAAGCAACATCTCATCTTGGAGATGAATCTGGGTATTCAGAGACGAAAGTCCCGAAAATCCATCGGTCAAGTAGTCCCGAACCAAAGGATAGGTAAATGCATCAATCGTTTGATCGTTCATTGATCCAACACCCGACTTATTGTTTCTGTTGTTCTAACACAGATTTAACTTGATTAAATTCTAATTCAATTTGGGCAATTCTCTGACCGATTTGTACCAAACTAGCCGTTTGAGCTTCTGCTTCTAAATCTCGACATAAATTCGCCAAAGCATTGGCACCAAATGTTCGAGAGCTACCCTTGAGCGTATGAGCTTTAATGGTTAAAGTTTCCGTATCTTCGGTTTGGGCAGACTGCTTCATGGCTTCTAGGATTTTTGGCACATCTCCCAAGAACTGATCGATTAAATCGGTAAAAAATTCTGGATCGTCATCACTTTCTAGCTCATCCCGTAGGCGATTAAAAATTTGCCAATCTAAACTTTCTTCTCTTCCAGGATTAATTGATAAATTCAACTTCACTGGAGCCGATACAGTGTGCAGTTCTTGTAATTTAGTTTTTGCCCTTTCTAGAGCAGCTTGCAGTGCTTCTACTTTCACTGGTTTACTCACATAATCATCCATCCCTGCTTCTAGACATTGCCACTGATTGCCATCGGCGGCTCCGGCAGTCATCGCGATAATATGGGGGCGCTGAGAACTTTGCCAAGTTTGACAGATATATCGAGTGGCTTCTAAGCCATCCATTTCTGGCATTTGCACATCCATTAAAATGATATGATAAACTTGCCTTTGCAGCGCCTCAATCACTTCTAAGCCATTGCTGACGACATCAACTCGATAGCCTAAACGGTCTAACATTCTAATCGCAACTTTTTGATTGACACTATTATCTTCAGCTAGAAGAATACGCAGAGAGTAAACTGAGGAATCTTCACTATGATTTTCCTGATTTACAGGTGGGGAACCTATACTTAAACATTCAGATTCACTCACAGGAGAGGGTGAAAATCGGGGTTGATGAGTAGAGTCTGAATCTTCTGCCTGATGAGTATCAGGAAGATTGGGCATCCATTCTGTTGTTGGTGAATGGGTTTCCACTGTCCGTCCAGCACAAAGACCCATTAAAATTCGGTAGAGTTGGGAGAGTTTAATGGGTTTAGAGAGGGTGGAATCAAATTTTTCTTGGCAGGATTTGTTTACTGTACCGCTAAAGGCGAGTAAAATTAAAGGTAGAGAGTCGCGATCGCAGTATTGGCGAATCCGATCGACTAAATCCTCTAAGGATTCATCCCCAGGTAGCGCTCCAATAATTCCCACATCAAAGGGGATAGAGCGTTTCATCCAGTTGGTAACCTCTTCTGCTGTACTCAACTCTAAACTATTCATTCCCCATCTTTGGGCATGATCTTTGAGAATTTTGCGATTCGTAGCGGATTGATCGACAATGAAAATCCTTTTTTCTCGTAACTGGGGCTGGCTATTACGTAAATGAATTGGAATCGGCGATCGCGCCCCTTCAGCGACAATGGTAAAATGAAACGCTGCCCCCTGTCCTTCTTCACTCTCCACCCACATTTTACCGCCCATTAATTCACTTAAGCGCTTGCAAATCGATAATCCTAAACCCGTTCCTCCATAGCGACGAGTGGTAGAGGTATCCACCTGGGAAAAAGACTGAAAGAGCTTATTTTGTAGATGCTTGGGAATCCCAATCCCCGTATCTTGAACCGTAAATTGGACTTCATAAGAGACGGCCTGTTCCGGATGAGGAAGGGGACTCGGAGAACCTCCCAGACGTGTTGATTTGACCGTTACCGAAACTTCCCCTTCTTTGGTGAATTTAATTCCATTACCAATTAAGTTCACCAGGATTTGCCGCAACCGGGTAATATCCCCAATTAAGCCATGGGGAGTTTGGGAATCGATTTCATAGGCTAAATTCAGACCTTTTTCAGAGGCATGGGCGCTTAGTAAATCTAAAGACTCTTCCACACATTCATAGAGGTCAAAGGGTTGAGTTTCTAACTCGAGTTTACCCGCTTCAATTTTCGAGAAATCTAAAATATCATTAATAATCGTCAATAAAGATTGACCGCTACTGCGGATAGTTTCCACATATTCTAATTGTTCTTCATCGAGTTCCGTATCAAATAATAAGCCACTCATGCCTAATACACCATTCATCGGAGTACGGATTTCATGACTCATGACGGCTAAAAAGTCAGATTTAAGCCGGGTGGCGGATTGGGCTTCTTGCAATGCTATATCGAGGGCCTTATTTTTGGCCTTGAGTTCATGGGTAATCTTGGTTTTTTCCTGTTCGACTAATTTGAGTGCTTTGATGTAATCTCGGATTTGGTGAAGTCCGGGATAAAAAATCAAGGCTCCTTCTAGGAAGAGAACAATTAGGGTTAATCCAAATAGGGCGAGTTGAACTTGGCTAGCCGTATTTAAATAGACGGGACTGAGATCGTACTCTTGGGTGAATATCTCTTCAATCTGGCGATCGCAACTTTTCCCTTGCTGCCATAACTGTTCCTCGGACACACCAGAGGGGTTTCCTACACTCACCAGACGTTCTGTCAGGCTCCACATCTTCCCATCACAGTCCTCTATCCCTTCCCAGGTTGTCTGTAAACTCTCAATCGATAACCCAAGCTGTAACTGTTTTTGTCTGAGCTTCTCGTAAAGACTTTTCCATTCTTGACGAACTCGAACTAAATCCTCCACTTCAGGGACTCGATCTGAAACTCTAGACTCCTGAGTAACAGCAACTGCTTCTTCGACAACCGTTGTAGTTAAGTGGCGATAATTCTCCATTAACTCCAAAAACCGGCTAGAGCGAATCTGTTGCTTTAGGGTTCGCTGAATCAAAATTTGACTTGACATCGACAATAGAGCCACAATCCCCAAAGACGCTAAGGAGAGAATGGCTAAACGCCGAATCGAAGGGCGAGAAATTTCCGAGCGTGAAGAATCATCCATGTTGGGATTCAAGAGATTTCAGAGTTAACCTAGGGCAATCTTTCAAGATCGAGGGACAATAGAAGGGAACTCTACCATGGGAGAACTTGATCCAACTGAGTCCTCTTTTCACCCCTTCCCACAATATGACAGGTTTTTGTTAGTCTAATCATTATGCTGCTGACTGCCCAATTATTACTAGATTACCAACGCTGTCATCGTCGAGCGTTTCTGGATATGTACGGAAACGATCGCCAACGAGACCCTCCGAGTGACTATCTGTTGAAATTAAGACAGGATAGTTCCGCCTACCAAAAAACGATCCTTGCCCATCATTCCTATGATAAACCAGAGTATGCCCACGGCAATTGGCAAGAAGGCACTTTAGCGACTCTAGCCCTCATGCAAGAAGGGGTAGAGACGATCTATCATGGGGTTCTTTGGCTTGGGGAAATGGATTTAGAGTTTCTGGATCTACCCCATTTTCTGCCTCAGCATTGGGCAAAATTCTCTTATCTGAGTCATCCGACCTTATGGGTAAAAACCCCTGGAGAGTCGAAATTTGGCCCCTGGAAATATACTCCGGTGGATATAAAATGGGGCAAACGCCCTAAGCGAGAATATCAAATGGTCTCGGTATTCCATGCTTGGATTTTAAGTCAGATCCAAGGAGAATGGCCCGATAAAGGAGAATTGGTGTTAAGGGAGCGATCGCCCTATACAGTAGATTTAGCCCGTCTTTGGCCAGACTTCCAAAGTCTGTTGACCGAAATGCTGACCATGCTCCTAGAATCGAACGAACCGGAAGTGTTCATCAGTCGGCAAAAATGCAGCCTTTGTCAATGGTTAACCGGTTGTCATCAAGTAGCTCAACAACAAAACCATCTCTCTTTGATTCCAGGAATTACCCCTAAACGCTATGAACGCCTCCAGGAATTGGGGTTAACGTCCCTAGAATCCTTAACTGCTGAACAGTTGCCCGATTTAGCTCCAGAATTTGGACAGCAGGTGAGTGTACAAATTATTCGCCAAGCTCAATCGAGTTTAGAACAACGGGCGATCCCACTCCACCCCTGGACTCCAGAAGATTTTCCCGTTACTCCCGTTGAACTCTATTTTGATATTGAAACAGAACCCGACTTAAATCTAGAATATCTGTTGGGGGTTTTGGTGATCGATCGCACGGCGCAACGCTCCCGCTTTTATCCCTTTTTAGCGCGATCGCCAGATGACCAAGAACGGATGTGGCAAGCTTTTCTGGAACTGGTCAACCGCTATCACCCAATGCCCATTTTCCATTTTTGCGAATATGAAGTCAAAGCCGTCAATACCTTAGGGCAACGGTTTGGTACACCCGCATCGGAATTAAAACCCCTGATCCGTCGGTTTGTCGATATCCACGAACGAGTCACCCGCTTTGTCACCCTACCCATTGAAAGTTATGCCCTCAAAACCATTGCCCGATGGATGGGGTTTGAATGGCGAGATGAGAATGCTAGTGGAGCGCAAACCGTCTATTGGTATGACCAATGGCTCAAAAGTGGCGATCACACCTTCTTAGACCGGATTATCTACTATAACGAAGATGACTGCCGAGCAACCTACCATGTCAAAGAATGGTTAGTGTCCTTTCTCCAACAAATGCCGCCCCCAAATCAACAAATCCCGCTTCAGTCCGTCCATATTGGCGATTTCGGGCAAATGACCCCAACAGTTAAATCCCTGTTTCTCGAATAGGGATATACTGGGTTCATTATGGGAGAAAATTAAGGCCACTAAGGTCGTTACGCCCAAACCCGGCCCGGAAGAGATCGCCTGGGTCAACAACTCCCGGCCAATCCCTTTACGGTGAAACCCCGGATCGATATAAATACTCACTTCTGCCGTAGCTTGATAGGCAGGACGACCATTTAAGAAATCATTCAAACTCAGCCACCCCACAATCTGGTCATTGATTTCCTTAACCCAAAGGGGTCGGGAATGAGGAGAATGGTCTTGATACCAAGGCAGACGACTTTCAACGGAAATCGGTCGCAGATCTGCCGTAGCCAAACGACAAGGAACAGAAGCATTATAAATTTCAACTATTTTCGTTAGATCGGCTTCACGGGAATATCTGATGGTCATGCCAAACAAGAATTTATATGAAATCCTTAAAGGTTTACTACGATTGAAGACAGGTGAAATGAGCAGTATAACCGATGGAGGGAAGTTCAAGGTTAAGATCAATACAGAATTAAATCCCAGGAGTCAGATCCAGACAACATCTAGGAACTGACCCCGTGTCAAACCATTCAATCCAACAACCCAACCCTATGGATAACAATAATTTGATTAATCAATTACTCATGCTTGGAGTCGGAACAACCTCAATTGTCGCTGAAAAGCTCAAAGAAGCCAGTGAAGAATGGGTGAAAAACGGCACGATCAACCCAGATCAGGCCAAAGACATGATGGATGACTTGGTAGACCAGCTTAAAACCGAGCAAGGCAGCTTCGATGAACACTTGCAACGCCAACTGCGGAATTTGTTGATGGACTGGGGGGTTCCCCGTCAGTCTGAGATGGATGAGTTGCGCGGAAGGCTAGACCGATTGGAGCGACAAGTGCGAGACTTGGAAAATAAACTGTGGCGTTAATGACGCTCTTGAATCGACGATCGCATTGAGGAAAAGTTACGTGAAAGAAATTTGGATTACCTTTGGGGTTATGGTGACCTGTGCCGTGATTTTGGTGGCCGCACAATTATTGGGTTCGCCCAGTGAGGCTAATGCTGCTAAGGTATCAGAGGTTTCCCCTGCGGAAATCACTCAAGTGACCAATCAAGGAGCAACTCAACTGATGGCTAGTGCCGAAAATAGCAGTGAAAATTTAGCCCCAGCAGAAGCAACAATGACCCCATCGGGTCTCAAGTATGTTGATGTGGTAGTGGGAGAAGGAAAAAGCCCAGAAAAAGGCAATAAAGTGACGGTTCACTATACGGGAACCTTAGAAGAAAATGGGAAAAAATTCGATAGTTCCCGCGATCGTAATCGCCCCTTTACCTTTACCATTGGCGTTGGCCAAGTGATCAAAGGCTGGGATGAGGGCGTAATGTCTATGAAAGTCGGCGGACGCAGAAAACTGACCATTCCCCCAAATTTAGGTTATGGCGAAAGAGGGGCAGGCGGTGTCATCCCCCCCAATGCGACCTTGGTTTTTGATGTGGAACTCTTGGATGTTAAATAACTCCCTAGTGGGCTGTATTAGGGCAAGTGTTTAGAAAATCTGTAGGGGCGAACGGCTGTTCGCCCCTACATGCCATTTGTTTCAGCGATGCTCCCCCCATTCCGCCACCTCCCTTGGACTTACTCACTCAACTGGCTGCTAATCTAAAGCGATTAAAATAAAAAGAGGAGATTCCAAGGGAAGAAAGCTGCCATGTCGGAACGGAAAAATACTGAAAATCCACGCCGTCGCCGCCGTCGCCGGAGTAGTCAGGAACCACAGAATCAGAACACTCAACCGAAGCGGAATCGCAGGTTTAGCAGTAGTCGCCCACCCGTCACCGAAGAACAACTCAAACCGGGGGCAAATTTATCGAGCGCGATTTTGAGCGATCGCAACCTAACAGGAAAAAATTTACAAAATGTTTCTTTCACTCATGCCGTTTTGCGAGGGGCAAACCTGGAAGATGCCGATTTGACGGGTGCAGATCTCAAGTGGGCACACCTTCACGACAGTCAAATTAACGAAAATACCCGCCTCGATCCGAAGTGGAAATTAGTTTGGGAATTGGTAAATTTGAGACATGAAAATCGGGACTGTTCCGGTGCTGATTTGTCATTCGCAATTTTAGACGAATCCGATTTACAAAGCATTAATTTTTCCGGTGCAAATTTATCCCAATGTCGCCTCAGTGATTCAAATTTGAGTGAAGCTAACTTTCAGGATACCAATTTGACTCAAGTTTTTGGCCGACAAGCCAATTTTAAATCGGCTAACTTTAACGAAGCCAAATTACATCGGCTTAACTGCGATCGCTGTGACTTTTCGGGGGCGAACTTTCAAGATGCCGATTTATCGGACGCATCCTTGCAAAACTCCAATTTTAAAGGGGCAGACTTTCGGGGCGCAAATTTGAGCCGCACTCGTTTGGAAAATTCTTGTTTGGAAGGGGTTGCGATCGACGATCGCACCCGTTTAGATGCGCGGAATTTGGTGCTGTGGAAACTCTTCAACCCCACCCATGCGGACGGCAATTTACAGGGTTTGTGGTTCCAAAAGGGAGAGCTGCGCGATCGCGACTTTCGAGGCTACAATTTCAGCAATGCTGTTCTCGGAAAAACCGATCTCAGAAATTGCGATTTTAGCGGTGCAAACTTAGCCAATGTCAGCTTGAACCGTGCAGATTTGCGGGGCGCTAATTTTCTCGGCGCGAACCTGACAGGAGCCGATCTACGACTCAGTATTATTGATGAAAATACCCAACTCGATCCGAAATGGAAATTATTTTGGCAGTTAGCGAATCAAGACACTCAATCCTTGCAACTCCAGGGGCGAGATTTGCAAGGATTGAAATTGATTGCTCTCGAATTAACCGATATTAACTTCAGGGGGGCTAATCTTAAAAATGGCAGTTTTAACAGCTCAACTTTAACTCGGATTGATTTTAGTCAAGCCGATCTAGAATCGGTGGATTTTACGGGGACAAAATTTGATTCGATTAATTTTTCGGGGGCAAACTTGACGGATGCCAAGATGTTTGATGCAGATTTGCATGACATGAACTTGCAGGGAGCAACATTGATTAAAGTCTCTCTTTGTAAAGGTAATCTCAGTTGCCAAAATTTACAAAATCAGAATCTCAGCCAAGCCAATTTTCGAGAAGCAAATTTGAGCAATGCAGGTTTATCGGGGGCTAATTTAAGCCAAGCTAACCTGAATCGCAGCGATCTCACGGGGGCTAATGTACGGGATGCCAATTTAGAAATGGCAGTCATTTCGGGAGCGGTTTGGGAGGGGACAACGTGCGATCGCGCCAATTTTTCGCTCATCTCCTGTACTCAAGTGAATTTGAGTCAAATTAGCTTGCAAGATGCGAATTTCCAAGCCGTTAACTTGCCAGATGCGAACTTTAGCCAAGCCAACCTATCCGGCGCAAACTGCGATCGCGCCAAACTGCCGAAGGGAAATTTTCAAGCGGCAATGTGTAACGGTGTTAATTTCCAAAATGCCGATTTAGAACACTCGGATTTCAGCCATTCGAGCTTGTGCGGTGCCGATCTCCGGGGGGCGAATCTGTGTGGAACTAACCTCAAAGATGCAGCGATCGATCGTTCAACTCAATTTGATCGCACGGGACGGATTTTGTGGGAATTGCAAAACCGAAGTTATGCGGGACAAGATCTCCAAGAAATGGATTTGAGGGATCTGGATTTCCAAGGGGTTAACTGGGATGGTGCAAACTTAGAAAATGCCAATTTGAGCAACTGTAATTTTGCCGCAGCGAGTTTGGTTGGGGCAAACTTAAAAGGGACAGCTCTATTTAAAACCAACTTCGATCGCGCCAATCTCAGCCATGCCAATTTAGAGGAAATGAGGAGCGATCATATGCTGTCATTTCGGCAAGCAAACCTCAGCCATGCCAATCTCCAACATCTCAATTTGTTGAATTTATCCGGTGCAAATCTCAGCCACGCAAACCTCACAGATACCAACTTAGCAGGAGCAAATTTGAATGATGCCGATCTGCGAAATGCCAATCTTAATCAAGCCAATTTAACCAGAACCGAAATTAATCAAAATACCCAACTCGATCCGAAATGGCGGTTGGTTTGGCAACTTCTCAATCAAGAAGATTTTGCCACAGAGTTGACGGATGTCGATCTGAGTCAAGCCTACTTAGCTAGAAGTGAATTTGTCGGGAAAAATTTAACAGGTGTCAATTTTACTCATACGAATTTAGAACAAGCCAATTTAAACCATGCCAATTTAGACGGCGCGAATTTGGATGGCGTGAATTTGGACGAAGCTAACTTAATTGGAACGGTGATTTCCAGAGCATTAAATGTGAGCGATCGCGTCCGAGAACTTTGGGAGATTGCCAACCCATCTTCGGATCGAAAAAATTACCAAAATGCCAATTTAGAAAATGCCAATTTTGCCGGGATGGATTTGCGGGAATGCAATTTCAGTTATGCCAACCTGACAGCCGCAAATCTGGAAAACGCAAACTTAGAGAATGCAAACCTGGAAGGGGCAAATTTAGAAGAAGCGAATCTAGAGAATGCCAATTTAAACGGCGCAAATTTAAAACAGCTTCAAGGCAACTATGCTAACTTTAACTGTGCCAGTTTTATCGGTGCAGATCTGAGTCATGCGGAATTTGACGATGCCAGCTTTTCCGAAGCCAATTTAGCTGGTGCAAACCTCAGTCATGCTACATTTCACGGTGCATATTTACATCAAGCCTGTCTGCGGGATGCGACACTCTGTCACGTTACATTTGATTGGAGTGATGATGGAACAAATTTAGAACACGCAGATTTAGAAAATGCCGATTTGGAAGGGGCAAATTTATTGGGTTCTTATCTGAGTAATGCCAATCTCCAAAATATCAATTGGACGGGGGCAAATTTAGAAAACTTACAGTTTCAAAGGGCAAACTTACAAGGTGCGGATTGGTCTCAAGTGGCACAGTGTGTCGAAGTAGAATTGCGGGATGCCAATTTGCAGAATGCCAACTTCCAGGGATTAAATTTATACCGAATAATTTTGCAAGGTGTCAATCTCAGTGGCGTTGATTTACGAGGGGCTAATTTACAGGGAGCCAATTTCAAAGAGTGTCAGATTGATGATTCGACTCAGTGGGACGAAAAATGGCAGGTGATTTGGGAAATTGTCAATCAAAACCGTCGGGTTGACTTACAGGGACAAGATTTGGAAGGTGCATATTTGGTGGGGGTGGATTGGCATGGTGTTAATTTACAAGCGACTAATTTGGCGGGAGCGATGTTACACAATGCCAATTTGGAAGGCGCTAATTTAGAGAACGCGAACTTGAATCGGGCGCATTTGGTACAGGCAAATTTGACGCAAGCGAACTTGAATGGTGCGGATTTACGAAATGCCAATTTAACCCAGGCGAATTTAACCCAGGCGCAGTTATTGGGGGCGCAGTTGGAAGGGGCAAATTTGAGTTCGGCAAAAACGCGAGATGCCAATTTTGGCGATCGCACTTCTGCTTCCATTGAACAAATCATCCAAACCGTCCGAGAATCGCGATCGCCCGGTTTATTAGAACAGTTAAAATTAGCGGGTTGGAATCCAAAAACTGATTTAGCCGGACAAGATTTGAGCAGACTGCAATTAAACAATATCAATTTATCCGGTTTTGACTTGCGGGGAGCAAAATTGATTCAAGCCAATTTAAGTGAAACTAATCTCAGTCAGTCAGACTTGACGGATGCAGATTTAACTGGAGCATTTTTAAGCCGAACCAATCTCGATCGCACCAATTTTACCCGTGCTAACTTCCAGGATGCTTCATTGCAAAATATCACAAAAATTTCAGAAGCAAACTTTACTGATGCCAATCTTTCTAAGGCATTAATCCAGAATGTTGATTTTCACAATAGCATGATGAGAAATGCGAATTTTACATCAGCTCGGTTGTATATGAGTCGGTTTAGCACTGCTGATCTGACGGGGGCAGATTTACGCAAAATGCAGATGAATTCTGGAAGTTTAGGTTCTCCAAATCTGACGGATGCGGACTTGCGGGGTGCTAAATTAAGTGTTTGTGGAAATGACATTAATTTAACCGGAACAAAAATTGATCAAAAGACTCAAACTGACGATCGCTTTATGGCATTGTGGAATCGAATGAATTCCAATTAAAGGTTATTATCGGAGGTGAATCAATAACCCACTCCTCTTGCTAACCTTACGAGGGTTGGCAACTACAATCGTTGAATCGGACTGGATATGACGCGCCAACCCCACGATCAATTCGCCAAACAATACCTCAAAGAACTCCTAGAACCCCTGGGAACCGTAGAAATTAGTCGAGAAATTCCCGGCGAAACCTTACAAATCGATCTATTTTTTCAGCCTGCACCTGAACCGCCAAGCAACCCACCTGCTTTGGGTTTGCTGAGGCAATTAGCTGCTACCCCATCTTTGTGGGAACCCTTCCGCAATTGTCCCACTAACCCAGAAATTCGCAATTGCATTCTTAAACTGTTCTATGTCCATGGAGAACTACAACGGCAAGCCAAACGCCAAAAGCAAACTCTTCAGGAAAGTGAATTACCGCAACTCTGGATACTAACGCCAACTCTTTCTGAACGAGTCATGGAATTCTGCGGCGCTCGCTCTAACTTAGAACAGTGGTGTTCTGGAGTATATTTACTTCCTGGGTTAATCAAAACGGGGATAATTGCCATTAACCAACTGCCAGAAACCCCAGAAACGCTATGGTTGAGACTGTTGGGAAAAGGGGGAACTCAGAAAAGAGCCATTCAAGAGGTGGTTGAATTGCCCCCAGATCATCCTCAACAGCGCAATATTTTGGAACTGATTGGGATTTGGCAGATTAATGTAGAAACTAGAATAGACTTAAATCCAGAAGATCGGGAGTTAATTATGGAATTATCACCAGCTTACATAAAATGGCGCGAAGATACGATTCAACTCGGACTTGAACGAGGAATTGAGCAAGGAATTGAGCAAGGAATTCAACAGGGACTGGAGCAGTTGCGGCAAACCCAACGTTTAATGATGGAAACGTTACTCAGGAATCGCTTTGGTTCTTTAGATGAGGAGTTAACGGCAATTATCGATCGCTTGCTGGAATTGTCTCCAGAAGAGGCAGTTTCGGTAAGTATGCAAAGTTCCCGCGAAGAGCTGTTAGCCCGGTTTAGTGAGCAGGGTGACGGGGAATAGAAGAATGGGGGGGGAAGACGTGGAGACGCGGTGATACACTATTACCCCAATTGTTTCGGCTGTCGCCGACATGAAAATTATTAATTGTTTAATTATTAGATTGTGTCAGAATCTTCTAAATCATCTCGCTCTTTAGCGGGAATTGCAGGGTTAGTGGCGATCGCCACTTTAGTCAGTAAAGTAGCCGGTTTAGTTCGCCAACAGGCGATCGCGGCGGCTTTTGGTGTGGGCCCGGCAGTAGATGCCTATACTTATGCCTATGTGATTCCCGGTTTTCTGCTCATCCTCCTAGGGGGAATTAATGGCCCGTTTCATAGTGCCATTGTCAGTGCTTTAGCCAAGCGCAAACCGGAAGAAGCTGCGCCTTTGGTGGAAACGATTACTACATTAATTAGTCTGATTTTACTGCCCGTGACCCTATTTCTGATGGTGGCAGCCGATCCCCTGATCAATTTGGTAGCTCCAGGACTCTTGCAAACGCCAGAAGGAATAGAGATTCATGCGATCGCCGTGGAACAACTGCGGATCATGGCTCCCCTGGCGCTCCTCGCCGGTTGGATTGGTATTGGATTTGGCACATTAAACGCGGGCGATCAGTATTTCCTCCCCTCCATTAGTCCCTTGTTTTCCAGTTTGACCATTTTAGCCAGTTTAGGCGCTCTCTTCCTGCAATTAGGCTCCGATATCATCAACCCCGAATATGCTCGCATCGGCGGTCAATTCCTAGCCTGGGGAACCCTGGGAGGTGCGGCGATCCAATGGTTAGCGCAACTGGTGGTGCAATGGCGATCGGGGTTGGGAACACTACGGCTCAGGTTTCAGTTTCGTCAACCGGGAGTGGGTCAAGTGTTGCGGGTTCTCGGCCCGGCAACCTTATCTTCGGGGATGATGCAAATTAACGTTTACACTGACCTGTTTTTTGCCTCGTTCATCCCCCAAACCGCCTCAGCGTTAGGATATGCGGGATTATTGGTGCAAACACCTTTGGGTATTCTCTCGAATATGCTTCTGGTTCCCCTGTTACCCGTTTTTTCTCGACTTACGGAACCGGAAAATTGGCCGGAACTGAAGCAGCGCATCCGCCAAGGGATGATTTTGACGGCGCTGACGATGTTACCATTGGGAGGGTTAATGATTGCCCTCAGTGATGCGATCGTGCGGGTGGTGTACGAGCGCGGAGCCTTTAACCCGCAAGCGTCCCAGTTTGTCTCAAGTTTACTCGTAGCCTATGGCATCGGCATGTTTGTCTACTTAGGCCGAGATGTATTGGTGCGTGTCTTTTATGCCCTCGGAGATGGTCAAACCCCATTTCGGATTAGCACGATCAGTATCGTCTTGAATGGGGTTTTAGATTATGTATTAATTCAGTCCTTTGGCGCACCCGGTTTAGTCTTAGCTACAGTTGGCGTTAACCTATTTTCCATGGTGGCGATGATTATTTTGCTCGATCGAAAGCTTCAGGGTTTACGCTGGCAAGGGTGGATCGTTCCGATACTGAGCTTGACGGTGGTGAGTGCGATCGCCTCCTCCCTAGCATGGTTCATCAACGACACCTTAGAACAACTCTGGACAACCCCCAGTTTCCTCTTCCATCTCCTGCAACTCTCCATTTCCGGCTCCATCGGTTTAGGCATTTTCGCCCTCCTCTGCCTCCCCCTGAAGTTACCGGAAACCGAAGCCTTTATCGCTCGTATCCGCCAAAAATTAGGACGGTAATATTTGGGTAGAGTGACAGAAGAGGGATATGTACCGTTATCTATTATTCGGATGAATTCCTGCGAATCCTGGCTTTAAGCTTTTAGTAAGTTTAGCCTCTGTAGGATAACGACCAGGAGAATAATTTTTGTAGTCGTCTTTATTAATAAGAAAGACTCGCCTGTAGTAATATTCTTCCCCTTCCCAATCCAACAAAGGAGTGCCAACCTTTACCTCTGAATAACCTACAATAATCATATCATCTCTTTGAACACAAGAGATGTCACGAGATAATCCTGCTCGCCATGGTATTGGTTCAGGCTCCCAGCAACGTACCCAGGGAAATTCATTAGTATCTTGAAGCCAAACTAAGTTCTCTTCGTATTTCAGATAATCTTCCACGTTCTTCTCTCTAACTTGATGGCATTTTTCCATTTTTCTTACCAAGCTTTGTTTAGGTACTAATTTTCTGGCTGGTGGTTCTCTTGGAGTATCTAAATCATCAATGCTGGGGTCTATTTTTACTGATGAAATAGAGCCATCTATCTGACAATTGTGGATATTGTGGTAATCCCAGGTCTTAAGTGCTTGATCTATACTTTCTTCAGCAGAATCTGTAAGGAAATGCATTCTTACATATCCTTTAATTGGAATACTAACCCTGTACATCTCTCTTTTCCCTTCCTCACTGTAAATATATTCTGGTACGTCGTACTTATTTTTAAGTACCCGTCGAATGGTTCGCTCGCTTGGAGGATCTGCTTCTCCTAGCTTTGTAGCCCTTTCTTGTACTTTTAAGGCAATCTCTTTTATACTTATCCGTCTGCCTTTGATCAGTTCCTCCATGTAGGTATCCTGAATAAATTCTTGCCACTCTTGAGAAATTCGATGCTTAGTTTTATCAGCTCTAGTGGTTGGAAAGAGGGCTGAAACTCCATTTTCTTTCCAGTCCTTCATCAATCGCTGCACAGTTCGCTTGGATTTACCAAGCTTCTGAGCAGCTTCCTCCAGCTTTTGCTTGTATGTCTTGCGATCACAAGGCTCAGACAAAGACTGAACTACCTCTAGCCGCAGCTTTTCCTCCTGGGACATTTGGCCATAGATCAGAGAGTATATATCCTCTCTACTCATATGTTCTTCCATACTTTCCTCTTCCTAAGTGGATTTGATCTTCAGTCTATACAATTCCAGATTATTCGTCAATATTTTTTTTAGAGTGACAGATTAAGTGTCACTCTTGCTGTAAAGTAGCTGCATTCCTGAAAAAACATTGGGTACAGGTTGTTCATCTTGCCCAGCAAGAAGCTCTCAAAACATTACAGAGCAAGGAATACATGGATTATAGTGATTCCAAATAAGAGACAGATATAGTGTAATACCATTTCTCTATGAAGTTGCGCTTAATAAGGCATCGACCAAGTAGTCCCATCCAGTAATCGAGGCGATGGTATCAAAGGAAAAGCACTGACTGGACTTGGCGAACTCTCTCGGCTCCAAAACGACTATGAAACCGCCTTCTCCTATCACACTCAAGCGATCGCAATCTTAGAGAAACTGAGGGTAAAATGTGACCTCGCTGAAGCGTATTATCAACTGGGATTAACCTATCAAGAAACCGGAGAACTTGCCCAGAGCCAAGATTACTTTAACCGAGCCATTTAACTCTGGGAAAAAATCAACGCGCCGAAACAAGTGGCATGGGTACGGGCATCCATGAAAAAGTAAACCTGATCCATCTTTTGTCACCCTGGGAAAACCCTTGTCTTGACTGAATTATAGAACTCTTGCCATGTTGGGCGATCGCTCAACATGACAGAAGGAAAGATACATCCCAAATCAGTTCTATAGCAGAGAAAGAGTCAGTTAGGACAAAGTTCAAGACTGAAACCTAGCTACTATTTCCTATTCCCTATTCCCCAGCGCACAGCGCTATATAAAACCCTCTCCTACCCACCTTTTTGAGTCAACTCTAAGCTGCCAGCGGTTGCCGGGAATTAACTACAGCTTGATAATAGCGGTGTAGTTGGCGAGTGGCAGAACTCCAACCCCAGCGCTCGGCTTCCTGACGAGCATTTTGGCGCAGAGTATCGCGCTCGGCTTGATTATCGAGTAATTTCTGGGTAGCGGAAATCGCACCTTGGGGATCGGTGGGATCGAAGAGGTAGCCGTTTACGCCATCGGTGACAATATCGGTGATGCCGCCGGTTCCCGCAGCGACGACGGGACAACCCGCAGCCATGGCTTCGAGGAGAACCAAGCCGAGGGTTTCGGTGCTGGAGGGGAAGATAAAGGCATCAGCCGAAGCGAAGGCAGAAGCAAGAGTTTGGCCGCGCAGATAACCGACAAAATGGGTGGAAGTACCGGCAAAATGTTCTTCTAAAATAGCTCGGTTGGGGCCATCACCCACCAGTGCTAACCGTGCATCGGGGATACTTTCAAGGACAGGTTTAATGCGATCGATTTCTTTTTCTGCGCCTAATCGTCCGACGTAGAGGAGGAGAGGACTATCCGGATGCCCTTGGGAAAGGCGATCGCGCATTTCTCTAGAAGCTAAACTGGGATGGAACAGTTCCGTATCGACACCTCGCTGCCATAAATCCACCCGTTCAATCTCATGGTTAACCAGTTCCTGTACCATCACACTAGAGGTACAGAGGTTGAGATCGGCTTGATTATGGGCCCCTTTAAGCAACTCCCATAACAAGGGTTCTAACATGCCTAACCCATAGTGTTGCAAGTATTGGGGCAGATGGGTATGGTAAGAAGCTACCAGGGGAATATCAAACTTCTTGCCATAATACAGTCCTGCTAAACCCAGGATTGCAGGATTAGCCACATGAATCAAATCGGGATTAAAATCGGCGATCGCCTCCCCAATTGCTGGTCGTGGAAATGCCATTTTCAACTCTGGATACCAAGGCAACGGCATTCCCGATACCCCATAGATGTTAGCACCCTTATATTCCGTCAGTCCTCCCTCCGGACAAACGATCAATACGCGATCGCCCAACCGTTGCAGATGATCGACCGTTTGGGTTAGACGAGTAACAATACCATCAATTTTGGGTAAAAACGTTTCTGTAAATAGAGCAATTCTCATAAAAAAGCACAATTCTAAAACAATATCGAAAAACCATCAATCGGGTAATGGGTGATATCATGCCCTCTTAAACCATTGTCATTGCGATCGGAGGGAAGCAATCGCCAAGATTACCAAAATTGGGAAGATTGCTTCATTCCTCTTCGCGACCTTCGCAATGACTTATCCTAACTGACTAGACGGATATGATATGACTAATAACGGGGGGCTGAACAAATTAATTCCGCCGCCAAGAGACTTTAGGAAGAATTTGACTCTCATCCACTCGACCTTTGTATGTTTGAGCCACATTAATCAAAGAATCAAGCAGGGACTCTTCTAAGTTATGCGGTTCTAAACCTAGATCTTTAAGCTTGGTGTTTTTCGCATTAAAATAATGCTCTTCCAATTCTACACGGGGATTATCCAGGTGGTTAATTTCTACCGATAATCCGAGGTGTTTACCTGCTTTAGCAACCATGACCGCTAAATCACTAATGCTAAACATTTCAGTGAACTGGTTAAAGACTCTAAATTCACCAGCATTGGCAGGATTATTTATCGCAATTTCAATACAGCGAACCGTATCGCGGATATCTAAAAAGCCTCTCGTTTGTCCACCTTTACCATAAACCGTGAGGGGATGACCGATCGCCGCTTGAATACAGAAGCGGTTGAGCGCGGTTCCGAATACACCATCATAATCGAGACGGTTGATCAGCAACTCGTCCCGTTTGGTTTGCTCCGTATACACGCCATAAACCACCCCTTGGTTCAAGTCTGTGGCTCGCAAACCCCAAATCTTGCAGGCAAAATGGATATTGTGGCTATCATGAACCTTCGAGAGATGATAGAAACTTCCCGGTTGCTTCGGATAGGGAAGGGTATCTTTTCGTCCATTATGGTTAATCTCGATATAGCCTTCTTCAATATCGATATTGGGCGTTCCATATTCACCCATAGTTCCCAATTTCACCAAATGGGTTTCAGGAAACTCCTCTTTCATTGCAAATAAAAGATTCAAGTTTCCAACTACATTATTCGTCTGAGTCATGACCGCATGTTCGCGGTCAATCATCGAAAATGGAGCCGATCGCTGTTCCCCAAAATGGACAATCGCCTCGGGTTGAAATTGACGCAAAGAGCGAATCAGGAAATCATAATCGTTGATATCGCCAATAAACAGATCGATGGTTTTGCCGGTTAATTCATGCCATTTACGTAACCGTTGCTGAATCGGTGCGATCGGTGTCAGGGTCTCAACACAAAGCTGTTGATCCCAATGACGACGCACGAGATTATCCAGAATCCCTACTTCATAACCATGGTCAGACAGATAAAGTGCGGTAGCCCACCCACAATAGCCGTCACCACCAATAACCAGGACTTTCATAACGTCACTCAATTCAAAATCATTTACCGATACTCGGTCAATGTATCAGGTTTGTGTCCCCTGTGACACATTTCTTAAAGAAATATTGCTATCGGAATTTTCCATCATATCTGCCGATCTCCCTAGGGCTTGTCGGTTTGAGTAACCCAAAGTGCAATACCATCAGCGAGAGTGTCTGCTAATTCTTGTTGGGACTTGGGATCGACGATCCACTCAAATTCTCGCGGGTTAATCATAAAGCCCAACTCTAACAGAATGGAAGGGGCGATCGCCGGACGAGTCAGAGCCAAATTGTTCCAAAACACCCCATAGGACGGCCGCTGGAGTTCATCCACCAAATATTGATGTAAAAACACCGCTAAACCATGGCTCTGGGGATGATACCAAAACGTGCCGATTCCAGCCGTATTCTCTGCATCTCCGGCATCGGGAAGGGCATTGTAATGGATGCTCAAGGCCAGATCTGGCTCCTGCGCTTCAATGATCTCCACCCGGTCATGGGGCCAGAGGTCATCATCCTCTTCGCGGGTCATCAACACCGTTGCCCCTCGTTTTTGCAGAGCGTCCCGCAGTAGCTTAGAGACCACCAAATTCACATCTTTTTCTGGATACCCGTTTGGCCCCCTTGCACCCAAGTCATTCTCGCTCCCATGGCCGGGATCGAGTAAAATCCTCATGCCCTGTAAGGGTTGAGAGGATGAGCGAGAAGGCTGGGGAGGATGACGCAAGGATAAAATTAGGGTCGTACCTTCATAGCGCAGCTTGTAGCCCCATTGTTGCTCGGTTTTGAGGGCAAATGTATAGTCAATGCGTGTCGGTGAAACCTGCTCCCAATCGAGGCGCTCAATTAAAGGGCCATCATTGAGATAAATAGTATCGGTTTGAGCGGTAGTATTGTGCAAACTCAGGGTTAAACTATTTTGGCGCTGCTGAATACTAACGGGAACTGGGACTTGCAGGGGAAATACAATTTCCGTCCATCCAGAGGTTTGACGACCCTGAATACTGCGAATGAGGGAAACAGGAGGAGCTGCACTAGAAAAGACTCGTGTTTCTTCTCGTTTGATCCATGCACCGTAGTCTAATCTGAGCCATTCCCCTTCTTCAGCCGTAATTGTGGCGCGGGTTCCTTGCGGAAGGGGTGTTAACCGGGAATAGTTGGTACTTGGACCCGTACGAGCGACTCCATTTTCAGCAGTCACTTCGGCAATTTCAAATTGCTTAGGAGAAAGAATAGATACGGTTCCCGGAGCTGCTTGGGTTAAGGTTTGGCCGTTGAGCGTGAGGGTAAATTGGGGTTGACCTAAATTTTGCGCCTCTGAGGTGAGGGGAAGCGTCGCACAGCCTTTATAGGTAGTACTTGCAACGGTTGTCGGTTGGTTTTCTCCGGTGAGAACTGCTGAATTCGGCGGCAGTTGGGGCAGGGTAGAGAGGGGGGTTAAGGGTAGGGTTTGTTGGCCGAGAGTAACTGTAACGGTAGCTGGGGTGGGAGCAACAGCGGAAAAACAAACTTGTTCTCCAGGAGGTTTAGCGATATTGACTCCCGGTGTTAGCGATCCCTGGGCAAAATTCAAACCCACGGGAGCAGGAGGAAGGGCAGATTTCCGGATCACAGAGATCTGTTTTTCCTGATTTCCATGGCGCAGGGTAAAGGTATTCTCTCCCATTTCCAAGGAAAAACTAGGGGCAAAATGCCCTTGAGGAGAACGAGAAATGACTTGACCATTCACCTTAACCTCTCCTCCAACGGGAGCTGTACCAATGAGGAAGATGCGATCGGCCGTGGTTTCATGGCGATCGCGAGGATAAGCAATAAAGATATCAGAGTTGGCAACAGTAGGAGCGGCGATCACCACGGCACTCAGAACGAGGATAGAAGATAAAGCAAATTTCACAGGATTATTAATACGATTAATTATTCGTTAATTTCAATACCGGCGGCTCGTAATTGGGCGGCTAGGCGATCGGCTCGCGATCGTTCAGCATCAGCTCGTTGACGTTCTTGCTCCACTTTTTCTTTACCCCACAGCAATAGATTGTCTTGTTCATCCCACCAGCGTAGCCAATAGCTCTCTAGGTTTTCTCGACAACCTTGCCACACTCCTAAGTATAAACCCATTTCGGGTATCCAAAATCGCCCTTCTGGATTCGGAGACTTCAGATTGTAGCGTTGGTGGTTACCTAAACGATAGAGTTCTAATTCTCCCGTTTTTGGGTCAAAAATCCCGTAATTGGGCACTTGTAGGATTTGCTCATAATAGAAATATTTGCCTGGAGGATAGGTCGCTTTTATCGAATATTCCCCTCCATCCGTATCCGATAAAAATTCTAGGACAATGACCGGTCGATCGCCTTGTAAGTTTGGGGTATAACTGCGGATCACCTCTGGACGCTCCACTCGGATTTGGGGAATATAGGCCCAATCAGGAGCTTTAACCACCATTTTGCCATTGACAGTGGCACAGATGCCATAGTTGGTTGGCGTTAGGGCACTTTCAGGTAATTTCCCAGCTTGGTCTAAACTCTCAGTTAGGGCAGCAGCTAGGGCGGGTTGATGAATATTATCCACAGGATCGTCAGGGAGTTGGAAGTCGTCCGGTAGTTTTTCCCAAGTAATTTTGTAGGCTGAAGAAGTGGCTAACATGGTTTCAGGTACTGGGAAGGGTCAATGTTGATTATTTTATCAGGTTGAGATGGGGAATAGGGAGATGCAGGAACGCGGAGAATGAGGTAATTCTAGGACAGTTCGGGCTATCAGAATTTATAGGGGACCATATCGCGATCGCCCATTCACTACATGGCTCAGGGATTTGCACACAAAGCAGCAGAACGGGAAGGCTGATGGTGCAAATAATCTTTTAGCCAGGCACAGCCACGATCGAACCAATAGTCTAAATCATAATTAAACCGCCAAAGTCTAACTGTACCATCATGGCTTGCAGAGGCAAGCCATTGACCATCAGGGCTAAAGCTAACTTCATTGAGCCAATCCGTATGGCCTTCTAATGTCATGATTTCTTCTCCATTAAGTCGGGAAATTTTTACGGTTTTATCATCACTGGCAGAAGCAATCATTTGACCATCTGGACTGAAGCTAACACTAATCACTGGCGCGGTATGATTTTCAAATGTATTGACTAATGTCCCATCTAATTTCCAGAGTTTCACCGTTTTATCTCGACTTCCGGAGGCTAGTAGATTGCCATCGGGACTAAATCTGACACTGAAAATTGTACTTTTATGACCTCTAAATGTTGCCAACTCCGAGCCATCTAATGTCCAAATTTTAATCAGATTTTCATTTCCGGCAGAAGCAATCAATTGCCCATTTGGACTAAAATGAACCGCTTGAACGCCATCACTATGACCCGACAATATGGCAAGATTATTCCCATTTAGATCCCATAATTTTACGGTTCGATCTAAGCTGGCAGAGGCAATAGTTTGACCATCTGGACTAGAATCGACATCAAGTACTATATCCTGATGACCTCTGAAGGCACGAGTCGTACCATCGTGGAGCGATCGCCATGTTATGGTTCCATCTCGACTGCCATAAACGATCCTCTGCCCATCTGAACTAACATCGAGTCCATAGATTCTTTCTTGCTCTTGCACTAAGGTGGCTAATTCCTTTCCTTCTTGGACACTCCATAACCGGATACTGCCATCAGCACTACTGGAGATGATGGACTGGCGATCGGGAGTAAATTGAGCGGTATAGACTTTATCTTGATGACCCTTAAAAATTCTTAAGTCACTCCCCTGAAGTTTCCATAACTTCACCATACCATCGGCACTCGCTGAGGCGAGGGTTTGGCCGTCAGGGCTAAATATGACACTATTGACCCAATCATTATGACCGGAAATAGTAGAAATCACTTCTCCTTTCATATTCCATATAATGATGCTTTTATCTCGACTTCCAGAAGCCAAAATTTGACCATCTGGACTAAAACTTAATCCTAAAACTGTATCCCGATGGCCTTTGAGCGTGGCGATCTCTTTACCCTGCAAATTCCAGAATTTAATCAATCCCTTTTCATCAGCAGAAGCGAGAAATTTGCCATCCGGACTAAACTGCACGAATGTGACGGCACTTTGATGACCTCGATAAGTAAGGCGGTGTTTGCCCGTTATTGTCCAAATGTTTACTGTATGATCGTTGCTGGCAGAGGCGAGTAATTGTCCATCTGGACTAAAGCTAATCGATTCTACAGAATCTTGATGACGACGATAGGTGAGGAGAGTTTTACCCTCTAAATTCCAAAGTTTAACGGTTCCATCTCGACTACTAGAGGCTATCAATTCACTATTCAGACTAAAGGTTACGTTATATATGCGGTCTTGGTGTCCGTGGAAAGTTTTAATTGCAGAAAAGTTAGCCAGATCCCAAAGTTTAATTGTGCCATCAATGCTGGCAGAAGCCATCCATTGACCATCGGGACTAAAACTGACCCAATAAACTCGATCTTGATGGTCTTTTAGAGTGGTCAATAGAGTACCATCTTGCTGCCAAATTTTGACTGCACCATTATTTTGAGCAGTGGCAATAAATTGGCCATTAGGACTAAAGTTGACATGATAAATAATGCTTTGGGTTTCTAAGCGATTGAATTCTTTGAGGTTGTAGATAGCGTTGGCGAGACTATTGATGACGTGATGAGTAATGTTGGCTGATTTTAAGCGGGGATGTTGGCCCAGTTGGGCGGCTGCTTCTAGGGCAGTGATGAGGGCTTCGAGTTGTTGTCCAGAAGTCGATCGCATTAAGGTTCTGGCGGTGGTGGATTGGGCGATGATACTTTGTTCTAGGGCAGAGATGGCGTTATTTTCGGCAATCTGACGTTGTTTGAAGGCTTCTTGTTGTTGGTAATGGGCAGTTCCAGCAAAGAGTATGGCGAGTCCGGTGAGAATCAGGGAAATAATGGTCGCGGCTCGCATTCCAACGAGGAAGCGGCGATCGCTTTTTTGCCGTTGTTGTCTCTCCCGTTCTAGATCAGCCAGCAGTTGCGCTCCTTTTTTATGGCGAATAAAGGGGACTAAATAATCGTGAACTAATTGATAATGATCGTCGAGTTCTCCAGATAGATGGAGGACTAAACCAGATTTGACAAAGATTTCTAAGACTAAGTTGAGGCGATCGCCTTTTTGCTCTAAGGCTTTTTCTAAGCTGGCTTTGGTTTTTAGGGGACGGGTATTGTCATCATCTGTTAACAGGTATAACACTAATTCGGCGATTTCCTCTTGTTCCGGGCCGCAATCGCGCACCACTTCATCTAAGTAGACATCGATTAATACTTCTTTGGGATGACTGCCGAGCCTTTGATAATCACGCAAAGTGGTAATGCTTTGATTTTCCAGTTGAGCGCCGATCAGTTGCAGTTCAATCGGGCGAATTTCTTCTTGTTCTGTGGTTAAGTCTTCAACCAGGCGATCGATTAAGGATGGCTCTAAGGGAGTGGAAGAGCGATGGGTAAGATATTCAATAATCGTCTTTGCTTCTAAAGGTGAAAAGTTACCCAAGTAATATAAAATATCTTCATAATTTTTATCTAATTCCCCCAAGTCAGTATATCGAGTTAATTCCAAGAGATAATAGATATAATCTTCTCGAATAGAAAGTACAATTTTTACATAGGCAATCTTCAGGCAAGCTTGGATGAAATCATAAAATTCTTGCCTTTCATTGCAGTCGGAATAATGGAGAAAAAATTCCTCCAATTGATCGAACAATAAAACTGGAATTTGATGGTGTTGAGTCATTTCCTCAACTCGCTGTAAAATAGCGCTAGAAGTAGGGCTAATAGCTCTAATTTGAAGACTACAATCTTCTTGCCAATGATGATAAACTTGAATAAAAATCGGGAAGTAATTATTCCCTTCAAAAGAACTCAGTTTGAGGGCCGTCACCAAACCCGCTTGTAGTAAGGAACTTTTGCCAACTCCAGAGGGGCCATAAATTACCGTGAGTTTACGGTCTCGTCGTTCCATCCGGGTCAACAAGTTATCAATATCTTCTTGTCTTCCAGAAGCCGCTACAATTTCGCGTGTTGTTTTGGTATTGTGTGAGGTAATATCTAAATGGGTAATTCTTTTCGGCTTAGGAAATCTACCCACTCCCATAAAAGATCGCAAACCATATTGGGCTTCAATTGAGCGTTTTTCTAGCTTAAAACTAAAGGATTTTAAGTATTTTTTGTCCTGCCAATAGAGCTTTATAGATTCCTCCAAAATCTCACTGTAAAGCTGGGTAGATAATTTGGGAATGCATTTTTTTTTCGCGACTTCGAGACGAGCGATCGCCCCTTGAAATTCTTCCAATTGAATTTGTGCTTTTGCCCTTAAAAAATAAAATCTAGACAGCTCATTTTTGAGAGTATTCCCTGGATTAGTATTGGATTCTAATGTCTGAATCGCTTGTTGCGCAAGAAGTTTTGCTTCCTGCCAACAGTGATTCTCTAAGGCCACTTGTGCTAAATAGCCATAATCTTGAGCAAGTTGTAAGCTCGATCCATACAATTGATGAATGCTCAGAGCTTGTTCAGTAATAGATTTGAGATTTTCCCAGTTTTCTAAACTCTGTAAAATGGTTTGTAAGTAGCTCAGAACTACTCCCATTAAGTCTGGCTGATTCACTGTCTTGAAACAGTCCAACGCTTGGCAAAAATATTCTTGGGATAATTTATAATCACACACTTTCTCCTTCGGACTTTTGACTTTAGATTTTTCTAAATACACTAATCCCAAATGAAATACGACAAACCCTTTTGCTCTAATATTCGATAATTGATGCCAAGACTTGAGACTTTGGCATAGGCTATCAATAGCCTGATCGAATTGAGATTTAGAGCACTGAAGTTGAGCGAGCATAAACTCAAATTTTGCTTGCAATTCCAGAGTTAGTGTAGGATAAATGCGTTGAATATCTTTACTGAGCAAGTCTAAATCCAGTTGATGTAAGGAAGAACAGCAATAGGAAGCTGGATAATGTAATGACTCAAATAAAGTATGGGATTCTTCAGATAAAAACTTGAGGATATCTGCTTCAGAAATTGTGAAGCGAATGGGTGGCGGATTCCAACTGTTGATATCTGAGGCTAATCTGCCTAGATGACGTAAAATACCATCGGTTACCCAGAGGACAATGGGAAAGACAAAGCTTTGGCGAATTTGATCCCGTTTTTGATTGGCCGAAATCAGCAGCTCAGAAATTGAGCTGACTGATTCTAGACCTAAAATCATTAAGGCATCGGGAGATTGTCCTTCAATGGCTTTCAGAACAGCGGTATGAAACCCGGTGGCGTGTTGGGGGAGGGTAATACTGAGAGTGTTAACCTGATATTCTTGGGTGAGTCGATGTAAGACTTGGGTGCGTAAGCTGACGGAATTACAGGAAGCTTGGATCAGAGTAAATTTGCCGCGCCGTAATTTTAAGGTACGAGCTAGAGTTTTGAGCGATCGCTCATTTTCTAGTTCTGGTGTATCCTGCATTAACTGCTGTTTTCAATCTAAGTCTGATACCATTTTTCTTTCATCGTGCTACGACAGATATCTTCCCCTTACCTCTTAACCCGTTGTCTTTGTCTTAAATTCTGCTGGCTTCTTGAGCTTGCCATTGCTTAAAGCGTTGGGTTTCTGCTAAGAGGGGATTGAGTCCAAACCAGCGACCGCGATGATCTTGATATTCAAATACAAATAAACTGCGCAGGAGGGTTTGATATTCCCGTTCTCCTTTGAGATTTTGTTCTTGAACCACTTGAAAGAGTAACTCCCATTCATGGTCATCAACGGCTAAAAGTAGGCGATCGCGGGCTTCGCGAATGGCCCGTTCGAGAACTATACTACTAATCGGAGGGTCTTCTTCTTGGATACAGCGATACAAAATCCCCAATAAGTTCCTCGCATGACCTCCACTTACCCAACAGAGGCGATCAAGGCTTGCCGGTTCTTCAAAGATTTGGGTGACGAGTTCTAGGCGATGTTGAGGGAAAACATCGGGAAAAGCTCTAGCAAGTACCATTTGCCGCAGTAATTCCATACCACTGGTGCATACAGTTCCATCTCGGTTACAGACGGGAACCATGGGTAAGACTTTGGGATCGAGTCCTCCCCCCAGGCGGTTTTTTAGGGTTTCACAGTCATTGGAGAAGACGAGGGAAAGGGGGAGGGTGTAGACTAAATGGCAGTTGAGTTTTCGCAGTTGTTCGCCGCGATCGACAAACAGGTATTCAGGGAGCAGTCGGCCGGACGTGGAAATTTCCCGGTTTTCCACCCGGTCAAGATTGTCAATAATGACGACCAGACCTTTATATCCCCGGTGTTTGAGTTGGGAGATCGCCACACTCAGGACTTCATCATTGATGAATTGTAAGATGCGGTTAGTTTGCGGTTCTAGATACTGTCTCAGTTGCGATCGTAACTTGGGACTATCCATGGCTCTAGCGGTAATTTTACCAATCCCCACCGGCAACGAAACCTCAAATTCCCCTTCTGTACTGGCTTTGACTCCTGCACCTAGAACTTCTGCTTCTCCAGAAACAATGACAGGGGTTTGTAAAAAATCCCAGATTTCATTGAGAAAGGACTTAAATCCTTTGGGTTGCAGTTCAATTTTTTGCTGTTCTAAAGTTTCACTCACCTGACGAGCAATCGCCAAGAGAATATCGGTAATATCGACATCATTTTCGTCTAAATCTTGGGTGGATTCAAAGTAAATGACATAAAATCCGTCGCCTTCAAGTTCCGATTGTAGGCGGGATAATTCTGTTGATTTACCACAGCCAATATGACCCGTAAAAAGCTGACAAGTGGGTTTATTGGGAGACAGGCGAATAATGGTTCGTTTGAGAGCTTCAATAATTTTCCCTCCGCGCACTGAACTAAAATCGATATAGTAGCGGCGATCGCTGATCCTGCCCATCATCAACGTTTTACTGGGATCGCAAGCATCAAAAAACTCTTGTAAATCGATGTTCATCCTAACTTTTTAGTTTTGAATAAAACACAGGATTTTTGGAAGAAAAATCGAGTTTTTGGCAAAACTCCTAAGTTCAGATCCTGAATCGACAAAAACTTTGCCTCCTGTCAACGCTAACATATCTTTACGCTGAGGATCGCTATGGGACTCACCCCTCATTTCCATAGCCTTGATTCAAAACCGGGGCAAAATGTCCCCCAGGGGAGCGAGAATGACTTCACCATTCACACGAACCTATCTACCAATGGCAGTTATGTCAATGAGGAAAATGCGATCGGCAGTGGTTTCATGGAGATCGTGACGATAAGTAATGCAGAAACAACTCATATTTTTGAGTTATATCCAAAAGATTGCGAGTTGTTCTTTCAACATTCAGGCGGGGAAGTTCTTGAGAAAAACATAACTTACTATTAACAGAGAAATTATGGATATTTATGCATATTCGTCTTACTTGCAAGGCTCACTTAAAACCTAAAGGAGTGTCAAGGAAATAGTGAGTTTTTACTTATCTAAACTTATTGGATTGAGTAACACAGGTCGGGGGAAATCTAGTGTGTGGATAGGGAAGATAGGGAGAAACGGAATTGTTTTTTTGTTGGGTTTTTATGCCTCCATTCCCCCCATCCCATCTCAGGATAGCGCTCTGAGCAAGGCTTCTCCCATTTCCCGACATCCAACTAATTTTTGTCCTTCAGACATGATGTCGCCCGTACGATAGCTTTGATTGAGAACCGTTTGTACCGCCTCTTCGATCGCCTCTGCTGCTTGAGGTTGGTTAAAGGCATAGCGTAACATCATCGCCCCACTGAGAACTTGAGCGAGGGGGTTAGCCTTATCTTGTCCAGCAATATCGGGGGCCGATCCATGAACGGGTTCAAATACTCCAGGGCCCGATGCGCCTAAACTAGCTGAGGGTAACATGCCAATACTACCGGTTAGCATGGCGGCGGCATCGGAGAGAATATCGCCAAATAAATTACCGGTAACGATAGTATCAAATTGTTTGGGCGCTCTCACCAGTTGCATCGCTGCGTTATCTACATAAAGGTGAGAGAGTTGGACATCGGGATAGTCAGAAGCCATAGCCGTCACGCGATCGCGCCAGAGCTGCGAAACTTCTAGGACATTGGCTTTATCCACAGAACAGAGTTGACTCTTCCGTTTTTGAGCAATTTCAAACGCTACTTTCGCAATGCGATCGATTTCCCCTTCAGTATAGGCCATGGTATTTACGCCCCGTTTTTGTCCCGTTTCGGTCTCAAAAAGGCCTTTGGGTTCGCCAAAATAGACTCCACCGGTTAATTCACGCACCACCATAATATCGACCCCTTCCACAACTTCTCGTTTCAGGGTGGAAGCATCAATCAGTTGGGGTAAAATAGTTGCCGGCCGCAGATTCGCAAACAACCCTAAACCCGATCGCAGAGCCAATAGCCCGGTTTCTGGTCGTTGAGAACGGGGCAAATTATCCCATTTATATCCTCCAATAGCTGCCAGCAACACGGCATCACTTTGACGACAAGTGTTGAGCGTTTCTTCTGGAAGGGGGCTACCCGTAGCATCAATCGCCGCACCACCGATAAGTGCTTCTTGAAAGTTAAACTCTAAATCAAACTTAGGGGCGATCGTCTTTAAGACATCCACCATCACAGCGATAATTTCGCTGCCAATGCCATCCCCTGGAAGTAACGTAATCCGGTAATGCTCAGTCATAAATGGGTTTTTCGTTGCTTAATACTTGTAACCTTCCAGTATAGCGCTCGTTTATTTACAAAAGGGTAAAAACACGGAATGTAGGGGTAAACGGCTGTTTGCCCCTACAGCAATATCTCATTTTAAAACGAATCCACTCGATCTCTACTCCAGAAAAGGAGTTAGCGACTGGTTTCAAGATCAATGGCATCAGCCACTCTGGTTCCAGATAAGCTGACTTCCAGTTGTCGGTATAAGTCTTCTGCACTATGGAAGCCTTCAATACGGTTTTGCACTCGACCCTGATTGAACAAAATTACCGTAGGTAATGTTCGCAGTCGGTAGGCATTGGCGAGTTTAAGGCTTTGATCGGCATTAATGGAAACCACTTTAATGGTTTGTCCCCATTCGGTTTGGAATCGATTTAAAACTGGGTTTAGCAGTCGGCAAATTCCACACCAGGGGGCCCAAAAGTTGACTAATACCGGGGTTTGAGCATCGAGGACTTCGTGACTAAAGGCGCGTTCACTGATTTGTACCACCATAATTATGCCGTTCTTAGTATCTGGATTTCTTATACTTGCTCTTGGGATCATGCTACACCGATTTGGGTTGGATTGAGCAAGACAGTTTGGGGAATGGGGAATGGGGAATAGGCAAATCCCCTCTATCCCCCGATCCCCAGATCAAATGGGAACCTTAAGGGTGGCTTGCATGAGCCAAGGATGGGCCCACCAGAGGAGGCTAATAAAGAGCAGTACGCCGAAGTAGGAAGGACGAAGAAATTCTTGGAGTTCTAAGGTTTGACGACCTTGGATAATCGCCACAAATGGCATCACAGAAGTACGCTCTTTGGCTTCTAGGAAGGCTTTCCCATAGCGGTTGTACAGACGGCGATCTCCATTCCAGACCGCAAAGAGATGATGGAGAATTAAACCTAGGGAGGTGATGAGGGTAAAGCTTGTGCCTAACCAGAGGGTATGGGCGATACACCAAATTACTTGACCAACCATTTGGGGATGTCGGGTGATGCGGATAATTCCGGTTTCGTAGAGATGAACTTCCGGTTTGGCGATCGCCGCAATTTCCAGTAAATTAAATGTGGCTGGATATAAAAATAGAAAAGAAATGGCTGACAACGTCCAAACGAGCGATCTCACTCCTGGCACGCCCTGCACTTGCCACAGTTGTATTCCATCATAGCGATGATTGAAAAAGTAAATAATCAACACCACTGCGAAGGGGATGCTCACTAGGGCAAAGCCTACCCGGTACAGCCTTGCACCAATTTTCTGTTCTCCCCAAGGTCTAAGGCTGGCGAGTCCGCTATGGGCGATCGCAAATCCGATCAGTAATCCTACCATTACCCAGTGGCTTGATGGCCAATTATCAATCATTACCATACATTTTTCTTACATCGATAAGGTTTTGATCATAAAAAAGTAGTTTTTGCTACCTTTATGATAAACTAGATAGCCAATAACAGAAACCATAGCCTCAGGCTAAAGCGTGATCATTTTTACTAGAAAAAGGGTATCCTTGAATCTAGCAACAAATCACTGGTTGTCTTTGTTATTCTTTCACAATTTCTAACCTATGTTTTCAGTGTCTCCAGAATCCGAATCTTCAACATCTCGTCCGTTTCTTACCTGGCAGCGAATTATTGATTGGGCGCAAGATCACTATCGCACCCGCACCTTTAACAAGGATGATAAAATTCCTGTCCGTCCTGGTTTGCTCTATCTGGTACAGCGTGGTTCTGTTCGCCTGGTCAGTGCCCAGATTAGTGCATCCACTAAAACACCCAGTTTAGTCGCTCGGTTGAGTGCCAATAACGATCCCGATAATCTCAGTCCAGATGAATCCTTTTTAGGGTTCGTGGGAGCAGGTCAACCGTTTGAAATTGTCTCCCAATCTCCCTTTACAATTTCCAGTTATGCCCATGTGGATAAAACCACGGTTTTGTGGATGTATTGGCATGATTTGGATAATTGGCCCCATTTCCGTCGTGAAGTAATGGAAGCTTTCCGTTATCAAAACCAGCGTAAACTATTGTGGCTCGGAACCATGGGTCAACGCCGCACAATTGATCGGCTGTTGGGCTTTTTGACCTTATTAATTGAGGAGTATGGTGAAGTTTGCGAACAGGGATATTATTTGCCTTGGACGCTCACTCATGCCCAAATTGGTAGTGCCATTGGTTCTACAAGGGTAACCGTTACTCGCTTAATGGGTAAGTTGCGCTCGAAAGGTCTGATTATTACGTTGGATGATAATTTGATTTGTCTTCCGCCTTCTAACCCCGATAGTTAGAAGATTAGGGCCAGACGCTCTAACTCGATCTAGAATTTCCTAACCCCTGTTCTACTCTTTTACAACTTGCCACCTCCGGGTTAGGAAATCATTTGGATTGAGGTTGGCTTTTGAGGACGCAGGATTAATCCAGGAGCTGGTTACAGGGTTTAATCGGGGTTTTGAGTCACAAAAAACACTTTTATGCTAATAGAGTGACCTCTCATTTAGCACAGAGAATTTATCAATTTAATACAATCACAACCCAATAGAGCGATCGCCGCGTCACTTTCTTCTACGGTAAAGTTGAGTAAGGGTTCTAGTTTGGGTTCATCATCTATTGGCTTAAGCTTGAGCCACCCATCTTGAAGTCAGATAACCCGGATAGTCACCGAAAAAGCGATTATGCAATATCAAGTTATTTACGATGGCAACTGTAATTTATGCTCATCCCTAGTTCAAGTGCTGGCGCAGTTTGACCAAGGACAACGATTGACCTATAGCCCGATGCAAGATGAAGAAGCCTTAGTCAAATGGGGTATTAGTTCCCAAGACTGTGAATTAGGAATGATTTTAATGGATACAGAAAATCCCGAGCGTCGATGGCAAGGGAGCGAAGCTGCCGAAGAAATTAGCCGTTTACTTCCTGGAGGTGAGGCGCTGATCGGAGTTTATCGGGGGATACCAGGGGTTAAGGTAATGGGAGATCTCCTTTACGAACAAATACGCGATCATCGTTATCAGTGGTTTGGTCAGCGAGAAACCCTATATTTGTGTAGTGGCAATCAAGGATGTTCAAGTAGCCGTTCAGAATTGGGTCAAGCAAAATGACCCAGACCAGCATATGATCGGATCGGACTTAAACACTAGATCACTGTAAATCTATGGCTGTCTCCTGTCACTTCATTGTTGAAGGTAACCCGGTAATTGTCTACGCTAGTCGCAACGGCAATCCGAAGAAAGTTTTACCCAAATTGCAACGATTTTTAGATACCTTTGGGCAAGAGCGCGCTACCATGGGGGAAACAGTTCATACTCCTGAATGCCTCGTCGCCCAAATTATTGTTCGCTTTGGTTTTGAATTGTGTGAAGATGATTTTTCTAATTTGCGAGTGGGTTTAAAGTACGATCCAGATGTGGATTATCTGTATAAAGTCGGGACTAATTTTAAGGTCACTGTCCTGGAACCATTAGACGCTTATCGCAAACAACCGGGTTTAGGGTTAGAAGGCTGTCAAGTTTTGACAGAAGAAACCGGATTGGCCCATTAAAGGTTTTCTTTAAAACTCACCCCTGCCTTCTCCTGGGAGAAAACAGGGGTTGAGCGATTGAGCTAATCCGATTAAGACATGGCTTGAATCAGAAAATCAAAATAAGGAGCGGTTTCCTGAGCTTCATCTACACTCAACAGAGCTAAAGACGCTTCCTTCAAACAGCGCATGGCTTCTGCCATACCTGCCAACGGTACGCCGAGAGAATTATACATTTCCCGCGCCCCTAACACACCAATCTGGTCAATGGTCTCGGTGCTACCATCAAGAACTCCATAGGTCACTAGACGCAAATACCAGCCATAATCACGGATACACTGGCTTCGTTCCCGTTGACCCGCAGCATTTCCACCAGGAGCGATGAAATCGGGTCGTCTGCGCCATAACTCTTGAGTGGCTTTATCTACGATCTTCTTTTCGTTTTCCGTGAGAGTAGACGCAATCCGAGTGCGTGTTTCTCCGGTAGTTAAGAAGGCTTGAATATTTTGCAGTTCGCCTGCGCTGGGATAGCGCAGTTCTTCGTCTGCATTGAGAATGATTTGAGTAACGACGCTCATGATTATGTTTGAGTCCCTATCGTAAACGGAATATCAATATCCTGTTAGTTTAACTATTGGGTGGGACACAAGGGAAGAGACCCCTAACAAGATGAAAACAGAATTTAACTGGAAACAAGGCCAAGTCGTAGAAATAGAGATTGCTTCCTTAAGCGATACAGGCGATGGAGTGGGACGGGTAGACAACCGGGTGGTGTTTGTGCCAAATACGGTTCCAGGCGATCGCCTGAATGTTCGGTTACTCTATGTTAAACCTCAATTTGCCAAAGGAGCGATCGAAGAACTCCTTGAACCTTCACCCCATGGCCTTCGTCCCGCTTGTATCGTTGCGGATAAATGCGGAGGATGTCAATGGCAACATATTCGCTACGACTTTCAACAACAAGCCAAACAAACCCTAGTCAGAGAAGCTTTAACCCGGATTGGCAAATTTGCCGATCCTCCCGTTACCCCCATTATCGGCTCTCCTCAATCCTTTGGCTATCGTAATAAAGTCTCCTATCCTCTCGAACTCTCGGACATCGGCATCTTCAAAGCCGGATATTACCAACAAGGAACCCATAAACTCATTAACCTTAATCAATGTCCGGTACAGGATGAGCGTTTAAATCCCCTATTGGCAACCCTCAAAGAAAACTTCGATCTGGCTCACTGGTCAGCCTATGATGAGGAGAACCACCAAGGACTCCTGCGCCATTTATGTCTTCGCATTGGTCAACGTACGGGAGAAATTCTCATTACCCTAGTCGCCACAAAACGCCGGTTACCCGGTTTAGCGACTCATAGCCAGAACTGGCTAACTCAATTTCCTGGGGTGGTTGGGGTTTGTCTAAATGTGAATCCTCATAAAACCAATCGCATTTTTGGAGACCAAACCTTCTCTATTGCCGGACAACCCTATGTGCGCGAGCAATTTGCTGGTTTAACCTTCCATTTGGGGGCAGATACCTTTTTTCAGGTCAATACAGAAGCTGCTGAAGCCTTGCTAGAGATGATTCTCGAGCATTTGAATTTGCAAGGTACAGAACAAGTCGTTGATGCCTATTGTGGCATTGGCACACTAACCTTACCTATTGCTCGTCAAGTGCAACAGGTTTTAGGTCTAGAAGTCCAACCCGAAGCGATTCAACGAGCCAGGGAAAATGCTCAGTTAAATCAGATTGAGAATGTAGCGTTTCAGGTGGGCAAAGTCGAGGATATTTTACCCCAATTAGACCATAAACCCGATATTGTCTTACTCGATCCGCCCCGTCAAGGCTGCAAACCTGAAGTGTTGCAAACCTTATTAAACCTCCGTCCGGCTCGTCTGGTTTATGTGAGTTGCAAACCAGCAACTTTAGCGCGAGATCTTCAAATTCTTTGTGAGTCTGGAAGCTATCGCCTGACACGAGTACAACCGGTTGATTTTTTCCCGCAAACGGCTCATGTGGAAGCGGTAGCATTTTTAGTGAATAATGAATAATTGAATACAGCAGTTTCCTCTTTTATAAGGTAGATTCAAGCCTATTGTTCTGGGAAACAGGAAGTGCAAGTTAAATCATTGATTAATACACGAGACAGTTAACCTATACTCAATAATAGTGCTTTGTGCTGCTATTGAGTATAGAGGCGAGTTCACCGAAATCTACACTGCGCACCGATCACCTTTCTGAACCTGTTCCTATTACCTATTCCCTATTCCCTAGCGCAAAGCGCTATATCTGTGTATAAAACCTTAATTTTTAATTTTTAATTTTTAATTTTTAATTGAATCTCCGCTTTGGTACTACAATGCAGCCAACCTTTAAACATTTATGGTTGCCTCACCTAGAACCATAAATTAGGATCTACACTCAATCACGTAAACTCAACATTCAAGTAAGGGTCACATCATGGGAGATAATGGGCGAACAACGGTTGGTATAGTTGGTGCTTCCGGTTATGGAGGTGTGCAATTGGTGCGGATGTTGTGCGAACATCCAAACGTGGATTTGGTTTATTTAGGAGGCGATAGTAGTGCGGGTAAATCCTATGGCGATATTTACCCTCATTTGGCTCATCGAGTTAATATGACGGTGGAACCCGTTAATATTGATACGATCGCCTCGCGCTGTGAGGTGGTATTTTTAGGATTGCCCAATGGGTTAGCGTGCAAAATAGCGCCCCAACTGCTGGAGAGAGGGTGTTTAGTTCTCGATTTATCCGCCGATTATCGGTTAACGGATATGGAGGTCTATAAGACTTGGTATGGGAGTGAAGACCGGGGTGATTATGAGGTATTATCGAAGGCGGTGTATGGTTTACCGGAAATCTACCGCGATCGCATCCCCCATACGAATCTGATCGCTTGTCCAGGATGCTATACAACCAGTAGTTTACTGGCGATCGCTCCCCTACTCAAACAAGGATTAATTGAACCCGATACCCTCATTGTTGATGCCAAGTCGGGAACATCCGGAGGGGGAAGACAAGGTAAAATTAATCTCCTTTTAGCAGAAGCAGATAGTTCTCTAGCCGCTTATGGGGTGACCCGTCACCGACATACCCCAGAACTCGAACAAGTGTGTAGTGATTTAGCCGGCCATGAGGTTAAGCTGCAATTTACCCCCCACCTGATTCCGATGGTACGAGGAATTTTAGCCACAGTTTACGCTACCCTCCGCGACCCTGGTTTAGTCCGAGAAGATATACGTACGATTTACAGTGTGTTCTATCAAAATTCCCCTTGGGTGCGGGTTCTGCCCAATGGAACTTATCCACAAACGAAGTGGGCTTGTGATACCAATCTTTGTTATCTCGGCTTAGAAGTCGATGCCCGGACGAATCGGGTGATTGTCATGTCAGCAATTGATAATCTGATTAAGGGTCAAGCAGGACAAGCCATTCAATGTCTGAATCTGATCAAGGGTTGGCAGGAAACCTTGGGTTTACCAAAATTAACCTTTTATCCCTAATGCCAATTTCTTCTTGAGAGGTAAGACCAGGCAAGGGGCTGGGGGCCCCTTGTTGAGCAACGGGTAACGGTTTGAGGGAGCCTGATCCACAATGGCTAGAGGATCTATTGCTAGAGTGCCTCAAACAATCACCTAACCTCGTTGCTATATTAATCAATTTCAATCGATTGAGGACCAGAAGTGGTATTGGTCTCAGTTTCTGGAGTACTGATTTGTTGATCGAGCCAGGTTTTAATGGGATCTTCAGATAAGTTGAGCTGTAACAGACCCGAACAGAATCCGCCAAAAAAGGCTACCGGTTGTTGGGTGAGTTCCTGAAAAATCGGCGTGAATTGATCAAACATGGTTCAAGAAGAATGGGCTGTATGGTGCTATTGGGATTTTAGCGTGTTGTTTACCAAAATTTACAAATTCCCACCCGAACTCATGACTTGGGGGTAGCACTATCCGTTATCTTTCTGATATACTTTCTAAGGAATTAACCAAATCTATGATGTAATTACGGTCTAAAATAAATTCCTGCGATCGCCCCCCTTCCTGTCTGCGACTGGTTCTTTGCCATAGAGAAGAAGAGCGGTTCGGTTTCGATTGGGTATGATTCGATGTTCTGCGAGCCATGATTGATCCTGAAGTCTTATGTTATAGGGGTATTTTGAACGAATGAGACTTCTTCGTTGAAAATCTGCCTATCTATTTAGTCTGACTGATTGGGGCTGTCAATGACCAAACTTGTAAAATAGGTTTACGAGATTGCAGGACTGATATCAGGGAAAACTAACAATTTTTCAAGATCTCAACTCATCGGGATCAATTCCTAACTGCTGTAAGCGCTCGCGTAAGTGTTCAATTACCTCTTCAGCGTCATTCGCTCGTTGTTGTTGGAGATCCCGCTCTAATTCAGCGTCATTCGCTCGTTGTTGTTGGAGATCCCGCTCTAATTCAGCATCATTCGCTCTTTGGCGTTCAAGTTCCTTATCGAGTCGCTCTCGTTCTGTTTCCAACCGTTGGCGTTCTGTTTCCAAACGTTGGAGATCCCGCTCTTTCACCACATCCAGATAGGTTCCTAAGCGCTCCCCATTAGCTGTTAATAACCGCAACTCTCCCGAAACGGTGGTAAAACTCACGCCTAACCTTGGACTTTTCCAGCCCTCCATTGGCATAATTTTCTCCAATACTTCCCCTCTTCTTAACCACCCTTCTAGTCTATTTCCTTTGGGGTTGTAAGTATAATACTCTTCTACTGCATGGGTTTGATAAAACTCAAACTTTTTAGTCATCGCTTCCTTGCTATTACTCGGGGATACGATCTCAAATACTACTTGAGGGGCAATGTTGTTCTCTTCCCACTGCATATAAGATGGACGGTCTTTTTTTTCGACTCCAAATACCACCATCACATCTGGCGCTTGTCTGGAGGGTTCTTCCTGATTCTCTATTTCCTCTGATGAGAGTTGCACGGGATACCAAAATAAATCTCCAGCTACAAACACATTGGGGATGTCTTTAAATAGAGCATCCAAACCCCCTTGGAGCATCATAATTAAACGAAATTGTATTGTATTTTCACCGACTGGCTGACCGTCACTTTCTGGATAGAGGGAATCTTCTTCAATGAATGGGGTTGCTTTTTTGTGTACCATTTCATGAGAGCCTCAAGCTTTTCTCTCCGTTTATTATACTAATTCTAGCGGAGTTTGATATAAGGATTGAATCATGATAAAAAGTTTATTTATTTCCCATGGCGCTCCCGATGTACTGTTACATCAGCTACCAGTTGTAGAGTTTTGGCGATCGCTCTCTGCGCAGATTTCCACTCCTAAAGCCATTGTAGTGGTTTCTGCCCACTGGACTACCTCTGAACCAGTGGTTAGTGCTGTACCCCATCCGGAAACGATATACGATTTTCGTGGATTTTCGCCCTCTTTATCCGAAATAGTTTATCCTGCTCCAGGCGCACCTAAACTAGCCCATCAGATTCTACAGAATTTGCATAAAGACGGTATCGCTTGTCAGATTAGCGAGCATAGAGGATTAGATCATGGAGCTTGGGTTCCCTTATCCTGCATAGTTCCAGAGGCTCAGATTCCGGTTACCCAACTCTCGATTCAACCCCACAGAGATCCAGCTTATCATCTGGCGATTGGGCGATCGCTCTCTTCTTTAAGATCTCAAGGCATTCTGATCATCGCTAGTGGCTCCATGACTCATAATTTAAGCTATTTTGGCCAATATCCTCTCGATGCTGAACCTCCCCTATGGGTACAAGACTTCGATCGGTGGATGGAAAAGACACTTCAAGAAGGAGATTTAGAGCGCTTAATTCATTATCGTCAACTGGCTCCCTATGCTGTTGAAAATCATCCCACTGACGAACATTTACTGCCCCTATTTGTCGCCCTAGGAGCAGCCGGTGAACCCCTGAGAGCTAAATCCTTACACTCTAGTTTTACCTATGGTGTTTTGAGTATGGCTGCCTTCAGTTTTTAAATAGGGAGAAAGATCAAAATCAGGCAGGGTTCAATAGGATGAGAAGCCGTTTTTTTGAAGAAAATGAGTACTGAGGAACATTTTCTATCTTGATGTGTCTCTAGAAGAGTGGACATCAGGTAAGGAGTTTGGCAAATTGAGACCCATGCCCCCCATTTTTACCAAAACAAATCTCAAAAAATCGGTCAGTATCGTATTGCTCTTATTGGGCGTTTATGTGACGGGATTAGGGATTTTGATTAAACTTCAAACCACATTAGCACTACGCAAATCTCCCCAACCGCAAGCCATTTTAATGTTGGGGGGAAATCATGATCGCGAACCCTTTACCGCTCAATTTGCTGCCGAGCAAGAGTATCCCTTGGAAATTTGGGTCTCTTCTGGTGTTGGGCGCAAAAAAGCAAGTCAAGCGTTCCAGGCTGCTGGTATTTCGGAAGAACGGGTTCATTTGGATTATCAAGCTGTGGATACCGTAACTAATTTTTCGACATTGGTGGATGATTTGAAGTCAGAAAATATTCACCATGTTTATCTGATTACGTCCGATTTTCATATGCCCCGCTCGAAGGCGATCGCGACGATTATTTTAGGGAGTCAAGGCATTACCTTTACGCCCATAGAAGTACCGTCTTCAGATGAGGGAGAATCGCCGCTTAGTCTTGCCAGAGATGTGAGCCGCTCGATCTTATGGACACTAACGGGGCGCACTGCGGCGACGCTTAATCCCCAATTCCATAAACTGCGTGCCCAGAATCTGAAACAAACTGAAGCACTATAACACTTAATGATTAATAATTGTTGACCAGGGCTTTGGTGCGATCGGAACGGCGTAAAACTTCAATATCTTCTGCATCTAATTCTACAGGAATTCCGCTGCGAATAAGTTCAGCAAAATTTTCATTGGGAATCATGATGCAAAGGGCATACATGCGTCCTTTTCCCGTGTTTTCAATCACATGAGTTCCGGTGGGCGGCACCATTAAACTATCGCCAGCTTGAATGCTTACTACTTTACCGTCACAATAGGCTAATCCTTCTCCTTTTAAGATAAAGAACATTTCTACAGCTAATTGATGGCGGTTGGGAGGCGTTTTGCCTCCTGGATCGAAAATTTCAATACAATAGGTTAAGGAAAAATCGGACATGGTGGGATCGAAGACGATCGCTAGTCGATTGCTGTCTTTCGGGCTAATGCGATAGGCTTGATACTCTGTGGGAGATTTGAAGACTGGAATCATGCAATGATGCTTATTCATAATCTTAGAGAAAATTAGGATAGAGATTGATATTATTTCTGTTTAAATATTTTCAATTCCCTCGATGAGCGCTGCACTCCCACAAACAAAGCCAAAACATTGTTTGACATTATAAAGGGTAGCGTCCCAACAATAGGAGGGCGAGGTGGTGGCAGTACAGTCTTGAACTAAAATACAGTCATAGCCCAGGAAATTGGCATCTTGTAAGGTACAGAGAACGCATTGATCGGCGTTGACTCCGGCAAAGAAGAGAGTGGTTTTCCCTAGGTTACGGAGAATACTGTCGAGGGGAGTATCCCAAAAACCACTCATACGATATTTAGCGATGTGAATATCTTCCGGTTGGGGTACGAGTTCGTCTACAATGGCGGCAGCCCAACTGCCTGCGGTGAGGACCTTTGCCTCTTTTTCAGGGAGACGATCGCCTAATCCAATGCCTTCTCCAGTAGGATTATACACATGCCTTAACCCAGCACTGATGTTCAATAAGTCTGGACGATTCCCCCAATTGAGCCAAATAATGGGGACTTGAGCGGTGCGTAAGAGGGGCAAAAGCTGATTTAATGGATCAATAGGCGATCTCGCTGGTGCAACATCGACTCCAATATGAGCTAACCAACCCTGGGGATGACAGAAGTCATTTTGCATATCAATCACCAATAGGGCAGATTTTGCCAAATCTAACCGTAAGGTTTTGGTTTCTGTAGTCAGGGTAATGGGTTGAGGAGGAACTGGAGAACGGGTAATATCAGCAGTATTAGCATTTACGTGCCAAGCGTTGGGTGGAGTTCCCAGAGGGTTGAGAGGCTGGTTCATTGGATGCTCCTGAATCAAATAAGGCTGCTTTATTTAAGCTTATGGAGCCAATGGGAAGCTACCCAGAAAACCTAAAGAAATGATAAAAGGGGATGAAAGATGACCGACAAACTAGAATTACCAGTAAACCTATAATGGGGGCTGTCACTCTGGAGTGGTGAAGTTTCAGGTGGTGGTACGGAAATGGGAGCGATCGACTGTAATTGCTCCATTTACCAGAAAAATTGGGTCTAGAGCAACGCCCTGGAAGGGCGGCTTTTTCCCGGCTCCTTGTGTTATAATAATATCAT